>CACZPH010000048.1 GCA_902783025.1 uncultured Eubacteriales bacterium
ACTATACGCGCTTACTTCTCACGCCATCTTCGTCGCTTCGTTCTCGTTCCTTTTGTGCGGACTCGGAATATTCGCTTCCGGATTCTTTACGGCGCTCGGCGACGGTCTTACTTCGGCGATCGTGTCGTTTTTGCGGACGTTCGTTTTTCAGGTGGCGTCCGTTCTCGTTCTGCCTGTTTTTTGGGGCGCGGAAGGCGTGTGGCTCGCGCTCGTTTGTTCCGAGATCTTTTCCGCCTGTGCGTCGGTCGTCGCGCTGCTCCTCAAGCGTAAAAAATATCAATACGTATAGCGTAAAACGCGATTTAAAAAGGTTTTAAATCAAAACCCGACCGGCTTTAGATCGGGTTTTATTTGTAGTTCGCTATTTCTCTGTCGGCGGATCTCGCGATGTCTTTTTGTTTGATCGTTTCTTTCTTGTCGTAGGCGTGTTTGCCCTTGGCGAGAGCAAGTTCTATCTTGACTAAATTTTTGCTGAAATAAACTTTCGTAGGCACTAAAGTATAGCCCTTTTGCTTAACTTTGCCGTGCAGACGTTCGATCTCTTTTTTGTGCAGGAGCAACGCGCGGTCGCGAAGCGGGCTTTCGTTAAAAGCCGAGCCTTTCTCGTACGGCGAAATAAGGCAGTTTTTGAGAACTAAGCCGCCGTTTTCGAAAAAGCAAAAACTGTCCTTGATGTTGATATGCCCCATTTTGACGGATTTGACTTCGCTGCCCTTAAGGGCGACGCCCGCCTCTATCCGCTCTTCGATAAAGTAATCGAAATAGGCTTTTTTGTTTTCGGTAATTAACTTCATTTACTTTCCTACGCAGAATTTCGAAAATATTTCTCCCACTATCTCGTCCGAGCTTACCGCGCCCGTAATTTTACCGAGCGCTCTGAACGCGCCGAAAAGATCCGACGAAACGCAATCGAGCGAAACGTTGCCTAATGACGAAAGCGCGGTCTCCGCGCCTTTTATCGCCTCGTTTACAAGCCCCAAATGCCTGAGATTGTTGATGCCGCTCTCTCCCACGCTTATTCCTTTGGTCGCCGCGGCGTATATCGCCTCTTTCAGTTCTTCCACGCCCTCGCCGGTAAGCGCGCTCGTCCTGACGGAACGATCCGATCGCGGCGTACGTATATCGATTTTGTTTTCGACCAGTATGTCGCAACCGGTCTCGTCCGAAACTTCTCCGGCTTCAATCACCTTGACTACCACGTCGCTCGTTTCGGCTTCTTTTTCGGCTCTTATTACGCCGATTTTTTCCACTTCGTCGCTCGTTTCTCTGATGCCCGCCGTGTCGGTAAGGACGAATTTTATTCCTTTGTACTCGTACGTTTCGTTTACCGTGTCGCGCGTCGTGCCGGCAACCGACGTCACTATGGCTCTGTCGTATCCTACGAGCGCGTTAAAAAGTCTGCTTTTGCCTACGTTGGGTTTTCCTATAACCGCGACTTTTACTCCGTCGCGCATTATTTTGCCGCTTCTGTACGTGTTTTTGAGCGCGTAAAGGGAGTCGAGAATTCCTTTTATTTCGGTTTCCGTTTCTTTTTCGGCGGCTTCTTCGATTTCCTCTTCCGGATAGTCGAGCGAAACTTCTATTTTGGCTATAAGCGTCTTGATCTTTCGTTGAATGTCGTCCACTTTGTTTTGCAGCGCGCCGTTCATCTGGGAATAAGCCGTTCTTACTTGTTCTTCGGTCTGAGCGTTGATAAGGTCTATTACGCCTTCGCACGCGGTAAGGTCGAGTTTACCGTTTGTAAAAGCCCTTCGCGTAAATTCGCCGCGCTCCGCCATAACCGCGCCTTTCGAAATAAAGTATTCGATTATTTCGCGCGTAAGTTTTGTCGAGCCGTGGCAGTTTATTTCCACCACGTCTTCGCCCGTGTAAGAGTGCGGCGCGCGAAAATATACGCACATACAGTCGTCTTTTACGCTTCCCGTATCGAGCGTTCCGTAATACATATAACGCGGTTTTGCGTTTCTCAAAAGCGGGAAAACTTCGCTTACCAGTTTCAAAGCGTCGTCGCCGCTCAATCTTATTATCGCTATCGCCGAAAGAGTCGGCGGCGTTGAAAGCGCTATTATCGTCTTATTCATCTTTGTTTCCGTCGTACTTTTCCGGCGGCGGGTTTTCGGTCGTTTCTTTATTGTTCGTTTCTTTTTCCGCTTCTTCGAAAATATCCGTTTTCCGTTCGTTTTCCGCTCTTCTCGCGCTGGCTTGAGCCTCATAGTACGCGGCGTAATCGAAAGGCTTTCTTTCCGTTCTCAAAACGCCGTTTATTCCCTTTTCTTTCAGTTCGGGATTATCTTCGATAATTTTTTCGTCTTTAAGCGTTTCTTCGTAAAAAACTCTGAGTATTCCGGCGTACACGGCTTCGCAATAGAACGTGAACAACGCTCTCAATATTTCCGCAAAAACTCCCCCGATAAGAGGAACGATTCCGATTATCGCCGACGCGATCCCCAAACCAAAAGAAAACAATAAAACCCATAAATAGAAGACTATCGACTGTAAAAACAATCTTTCTTTTCTTCCTTTCATGAGCCTTTGGCTTTCTCTTATGCATTCGATACATTTTTTATTCGGATCGTCGTTCTTGATCGAAAAACACAACGAGTACGAATACGCTTTAACGATACCCGGTATCAGCAAAAGCAGCGACCACAAAAATACTTTTACCGCATAAAGAAGATACAGCTTAAAATACGAAAAAACTTTGCCGTACTCTTCTTTTATGACGATTTCTTTGTTTCCTATCACGTTTTTTGCCGCTCCGTACGCGGGCATTACCAAAACGATCCCCGCAACGTAACACACAACGCCGACCGCCGCGTTTATCATGATTTCCGGAAAATATTTTTCTATTATTTTATAATACTCGCTCATAAAGTCGTTTGCGGCGAAACTCTCTATGACTTTACCGAGAAGATCGTTTACTTCTCCGTTAAATCCGCGTAATAAAAATATCGATATTATCGCCGACACGAAAAACGGCACGACAAATATAAAAGCAAACGCAGGAACGCGTTTGTTTTTTACGGTTTTCAAAAAGGATTTTTTGTAAGTTTCTCCGTATCTTAACATAAATAACTCCTTATTTAATAATAATATCATAAGGGAAAATTAAAGTCAAACGCTTTTTTGTGAGAATAAGTTATCCACGGTGTGAATTAAAAACGTGGATAACTTTCCGCTTTTATTTCGACTTTTTTTTATTTGATCCGGCTTTTCTTTTTTTATTCACTCTTTCGCTTTCCTAAGTCACGCTTCAATCATCTTCGATCAATGTTTTTGCTTTAATAACTTTTGTGGTTTTTCTTTCGGTCTTTTTGTTTTTTACACAACATATTGTAGTTTTTTAAAAAAATTTCAGTTATTCACTTTTTCACTTCCCTAATAATAACCGTAATAATAAAAATTTAAAATAACTAACTCAATCTACGGGAAAGTTGACAAGAGCGAGGCGTTTGATTTATAATGTGGATATGTCAGAATATATAACACAATTTTATCCCGAATACGAAGAGTTTTTCGAAAAGTATAAAAATCTTCTTAAGGAATGGAACGAAAAAATCAACCTTACGGCTATTACCGACGATAACGAAATTTACGAAAAACACTTTAAGGATTCGCTTCTTGGAGAAAAATTCATAAGCAAGGGCGCGTCGGTTCTGGATATAGGAACGGGCGCGGGTTTTCCTTCTCTTCCCATTAAGATAGTGAGAGAAGATATAACTCTTACTCTCAACGACAGTCTTAACAAAAGACTTATTTTTCTTAACGAGGTAATAAAAGAACTGAAATTAACGAAAGTACGCACTATTCATTCCAGAGCCGAAGATCTCGATAAAAAAGAAAAATACGATTACGTGCTCTCTCGTGCGGTCGCTAAACTTAACACACTCGCGGAATATTGTCTTCCTTTCGTAAAAGAGGGCGGATATTTTATCGCTTACAAATCCAAAGATACCGACGAAGAAATAAAAGAAGCCGAAAAAGCAATAAAGATATTGGGCGGAAAAATAGAAAAAACAGAGGAAATACCGTTAAACAACGAAACGGTCAGAAGACTTATTTTTATTAAAAAAATAAAGGAATGCGAAAAAAAATATCCGCGCGGAAAAAATTTACCGAAAACGAAACCTATTATGTAAAAAGACGGCGAGAGCCGTCTTTTTTTGCCGAATTTAAGAAAGTAACATTTTATCGGATAATTCTATCGAGGAATTTTCGAACTTTTCGAGAAGATCCTTTACGGTGAGATTTTTCTTTTCTTCGCCCTTAACGTCGTAAACTATCCTGCCTTCGTTCATCATAATAAGTCTGTTGCCGTGTTTGATGGCGTCCGACATATTGTGAGTTATCATAAGAGTAGTAAGGTTGTTTTCTTCGACTATCTTATCGGTAAGAGACAGGACTTTTTTAGCCGTTTTCGGATCGAGAGCCGCGGTATGTTCGTCGAGAAGAAGCAATTTCGGCTTATTGAGAGTCGCCATTATAAGAGTTATGGCTTGTCTTTGACCGCCCGAAAGAAGTCCGACCTTTGCCGAGAGTCTGTTTTCGAGTCCGAGATCGAAGTAAGCGAGCTGCTCGCGGAAAAGTTCTCTGTCTTTCTTGGTAAGTCCCCACTTAAGTCCGCGAGGCTTTCCCCTACGGTACGCTATGGCGAGATTTTCCTCTATCATCATATTGGAAGCGGTACCGAGCAAAGGATCCTGAAAAACGCGCCCCAAATACTTCGCTCTCTTATATTCGCTTCGTTTGGTTACGTCCACGCCGCCGATGATTATTTTTCCGCCGTCGGGCTTAAATACTCCCGCGATAGCGTTGAGCATAGTGGATTTGCCCGCTCCGTTGCCGCCTATTACCGTGACGAATTCTCCGTCCCTGATAGTAAGGGAAAGATCGGAAAGAGCGATCTTTTCGTTGATGGTGCCGGGATTAAAAACCTTGGTAACGCCGTCGAGAACGAGCGCGGCCGCGTCCCGCGAAACTTCCGCGGAGGAAACGATATCGTTTATATCACTCATTTTCCTTTACCTCCTCCGCGATAGTTTCGTCGTTTTCCTTTAACTCGACGTCATCGTTTTCCGCGTTTTTGTTGAGTTTTACTTTCGAAAAATAAGTTTTCTTAAAGTAAGGAATCGACAAGAATACGGCTACTACGACCGCCGACAGCATTTTGAGAAGATCGGTATCGAAGCCGAGCGCTATTACGAGTTGATATACCACGTAGTAGACTATTCCTCCGATCGAGCAAGACAGCAACTGAACGAGAAAGTTCCGCGAAAGTTTGCTTACTATCGCGCCGCCGATAATGACCGCCGCAAGACCTATTACGATAGCGCCTCTTCCCATATTGATATCGGTAAAGCCCTGATATTGACACAGTAACGCGCCGGAAAGCGCGACGATACCGTTAGACAGCATAAGACCGAGAACTTTGATAAAAGAAGTGTTTATGCCCTGCGCGCGGCTCATATTCTGGTTGTTGCCGGTAGCGCGGATCGAACAGCCGAGTTCGGTGCCGAAAAACCAATACAAAACGAGCGCTATCACCGCGGTAAAACCGGCTAAAACGAGCAGCGAAACCGGAATATTGAGTTGAGTGATTATTACCGAAAACGTACGGCTGGGAATGGCTACGTTAGCCTTGCCGAGCACCTTGAGATTTACCGACCACAAAATCAGCTGAGTAAGTATTCCCGAAAGTATTGCGGGTATACCGAGAAGCGTGTGAAAAATTCCCGTAACGAATCCTGCGGCGACGCCCGCCAAAAAAGCGAAGATCATCGCTACCGGAGCGGGAACTCCGGCGATAAGCGCGACGGAAAAAACTACGGCTCCCGTGCAGATGGATCCGTCCACGGTAAGATCCGCTATATCGAGGACCTTGTAGGTAATATATACGCCGATAGCCATCAGACCCCAGATAAGGCCTTGCGCGACGGCTCCCGGCAAGGAGTTGATAAAAGCCAGCATATTATCTCCGGATTATTGTATGGGTTGATAAGAAGAAGGAACGGTTATACCCGCTTTTTCGCAAAGTTCGGGATTGTAGACGTAAACGGGGTTTTCGTCGGCGGCTACCGCCATTGTGGAAATGTCGGCTTTGCCGAGAAGGACCTGAGCCGCCATTTTGCCGGTCTTGACGCCGATATTGTAGTAGCTTATCGACAGCGCCGCTATTCCGCAGCCTCTGCAAATACCTTCCTCGCCCGCGATTATCGGAACGACTTTGCCCGAAGAGGGATAGCAGATGTTGCGTATGATCTCGGTATTGCTCGCCGCCGCGTTGTCGGTAGGAACGTAAAGCGCGTCGCAAGCGTTGTACGCGCTCGTAACCACCGTCGCTATGTCGTTGGAATCCGAGAACGAGTACAGCGAAACGTTCTTGCCTTTTTGTTCCAAAAATTTCTTGACTTGCTTTATCTGATAGTCGGAGTTAGGCTCCGCCGAGCAGTAAATAAGACCTATTTTGTCAGCCGACGGAACGAGCGAAGTTATCATTTCGGCTTGTTTGTCAAGAGGAGCGAGGTCGCTCGTGCCCGAAACGTTGCCGCCCACCACGCCGTTGTAGTTTTTCAGCGAAAGAGCCACGCCGTATTCGGTGATCGAGGTACCCAAAACCGGAATGGTCTCGGTCGCGTTGTACGCTGCCTGAAGCGCCGCGGTCGCGTTAGCCATAATAAGGTCAACGTCCGAAGACACGAAACTGTTGACGATAGTCGAGCAGATAGCCGAGTCGCCCTGTGCGTTTTGCTCCCTGAATTCCACGGTCCTGCCCGCCGCCGAAAGTTCCTCGGCAAGCGAATCCCTGAATCCCTGCGTAGCCGCGTCGAGCGCGGGATGCTGAACGAGCTGGCAAATGCCGACCACGTATTTTTCCTTGTCGGGGTTTACCTTGATCTTCTTCGTCGCGGGAGCGCAACCGACCGCGAAAGCGCCTATCACGAGAGCGCACGCGGCGGCAAACACCGATCTTAACGTCTTTTTCATAATTTTTCTCCTTGTCTTAAAATAAAAGACTTACCGTTCTACGATAAGTCTTCGTTTACTTTTTTAACGCGAAATTACCGTAGTTTTTACACTAAAGCCGTGGAAAAGTAATAGAAATAAAAGTAAAACTTTTTCATTTTCTTTCCTTTCGCGATTTTTATGCGTAAATAATACACCCAAAATCCGGTTTTGTCAATACCGTTTTTAAAATTAGAACGGAATTTTTTACAAAAGCACGACCTTTTTTTCTCTGCACTCCTTTTCGGTTTCTTCGTCCCATACGCTCGACTGAACTTCGCCGATGTGCGCGCATTGAAGAAGCAACATACAAAGCCTCGACTGTCCTATGCCGCCGCCGATAGTGAGCGGAAGTTCTCCGCAAAGAAGCGCCTTGTGAAAAGGAAGAGCGCGGCGGTAATCGCATCCGGAGATCGTAAGCTGACGGTCGAGAGATTTTTCGTCCACCCTTATTCCCATCGACGAGATCTCGAAGGCGCGGGAAAGAACGTCGTTGTAGAATATTATGTCGCCGTTAAGGTCCCAGTCGTCGTAGTCGGGCGCGCGGGTGCCGTGAGGCTTACCCGACTTTAAGGCGCCGCCTATCTTCGAAACGAACACCGTTTTGTGCTTTTTCGCTATTTCGTTTTCGCGCTCGTCGGGCGACAAAGACGGATACGCGTCCTCTAATTCCTGCGAAGAAATAAAGAAAACGTCGCGCGTAAGAGAAAGAGTACAACCGAAGAGAAGATTGACTTTTTCGCTGACTCTGCAAATGCTTCCCACGATCGCGCGCACGGTTTCTTCGAGATATTTTTCGTTGCGCTCGTCGGGCGTGATTATTTTTTCCCAGTCCCATTGGTCGACGTAGACCGAATGCAGGTTGTCGAGCGTTTCGTCGCGCCGGATGGCGTTCATGTCGGTATACAGACCTTCGCCGGGAGCAAAGCCGTAACGCTTGAGCGCGAGCCTTTTCCACTTGGCAAGCGAATGCACGACCTGCGCTTCCTTTTTGATATAAGGAATGTCGAAAGATACCGGTCGCTCCACGCCGGAAAGGTCGTCGTTAAGACCGCTCTGGGCGGTAACGAAAAGGGGAGCGGAAACGCGCCTTAAGTTGAGCGCTTCGGCAAGTTCGGACTGAAAAGTCTGCTTGATGTACGAAATAGCCTTTTGCATTTCGTAGCCGTTGAGTCTTGTTTTGTAAGAATCGGGTATCATAAAGAAAACTCCGTGTTTTAATATTTTTCGATTATATAACTTTTTGCGCCCAAAGTCAATACCAAAAGAAAAATATCGCCTTTGTAAATATAAATATCTATTATTCGTTTTGATAATAGTTGGCGTTTTCGCGCCCGCAATTCATTGACTTTTGCTTCGGTATGTGCTAAAATTAAATGAAAATTCAAGCCGAAACTAAATTTCAGGCGGAGGACAACATGAAACACACGGACGTAAAGCAGATTTTTGCGCAGCCGGACGAGTTTTGCGGCAAACAGATTACCGTTTGCGGCTGGGTTCGCACGGCGCGAGACTCCAAGAGCGTAGCTTTTATCGAACTCAACGACGGCACTTCTTTTAAGAACCTTCAGCTCGTGTTCGACAAAGAAAAAGTAAACGAAAACGATATCAGGACCGTTTCCGTCGTAGGCGCGGCGATCAAAGCCAAAGGCGAAGTCGTAAAGTCGGAAAAGAACGGCTGCGAACTCAACGTAAACGAAATCACCCTTCTCGGCGAATGCCCCGGCGACTATCCGCTCCAAAAAAAGCGCCACACGCTCGAATTTTTGCGGACTATCCCGCATTTGCGCGTACGTACCCGCTATTTCGAGGCGCTGTTTGCCGTGCGCGATCAGCTTTCGCACGCTATTCACGGGTATTTCCACCGCAACGGATACAAGTACGTTCACGCTCCCATCATCACGGGAAGCGACTGCGAGGGCGCGGGCGAAATGTTCAGAGTTACCACCCAGCCGTGGGACGCCAAGGCGAAGACGGAAGACGAATACTACGCTTCGGACTTCTTCGGCAAAAAAGCCGGACTTACCGTTTCGGCGCAGCTCGAGGGCGAAATGGCGGCTATGGGACTGGGAAGAATATATACCTTCGGACCGACCTTCAGGGCCGAACACAGCAACACAACCCGCCACGCGGCGGAATTCTGGCAGATAGAGCCGGAAGTTTGCTTTGCCGATATCGACGACATTATCGAGATAGCCGAGGACTTTATCAAGTCGATAATATCCGACGTTCTCAAAAACTGTCCGGACGAAATAGACTTTTTCAACACCTGGGTGGCTCCGGGAGTCAAGGACAGGCTCACGGATGTTCTTAAGCACAATTTCGGCAGAATCGACTACACCGAAGCGATCGAAATACTCAAAAAGAGCGGCAAGGAATTCAAGTATCCGGTGGAATGGGGTTGCGATCTTCAGACCGAACACGAAAGATACCTTACCGACGAATATTTCAAAAAGCCGGTTTTCGTAGTCAACTATCCCGCCGACATCAAGGCTTTCTATATGAAACAAAACCCCGACGGAAAGACCGTCGCCGCGACCGACCTGCTCGTTCCGGGAGTCGGCGAAATAATAGGCTGCAGCGAGAGAGAAGCGGATCTTGAAAAGCTCAAAGCCGCTATGCTCAAGCGCAATATGCCGCTCGAGGCGTACACGCAGTATCTCGACACCCGTAAATTCGGCTCCGTTCCGCACAGCGGTTTCGGACTCGGATTCGAGCGCGCGATCATGTATATCACGGGAATAGCGAACATAAGAGACACGCTTCTTTTCCCGCGCACAGTCGAAAACCTGTAAGAGGAAACCAAAATGGAAAGAACGCTTATAAGAGACGTAAAAGAAAACTTCGGCAAGGAGATACTTCTCCGCGGTTTCGTGGAGAATTTCCGTAACGGCAAGAGCATGGCGTTTATCGTCATGAAGGACATCACCGGCAAGATACAGGTGACCGTCGAGAAAGAAAAACTGCCTTCTCTCGTGCCCGTACTCGACTCGATTACGCCCGACTCGGTAATATCGGTAGTCGGCGTCGCTCAGCCGAGCGAATACGTAAAACTCAACGGCATGGAAGTTTATCCCACTGCAATTACCGTCGATTCGGTAGCGGAGGCTTTGCCGATCGTCAGGGAAGAGATCCCCGCGACCAAAAAATACCCGGCTGTCGAAAAATCCGCGCTCGATTCGCGCCTCGACTACCGCTGGATAGACCTTCGCACGGACAAAAACCAGCTTATGTTCAAGGTCCAGACCGCGCTCGTCGCCGCAATGCGCGAGTACCTTCTGGAGCGCGACTTTATCGAGATACACACGCCCAAACTTATCGGCGCGGCGAGCGAAAGCGGCTCGGAAGTCTTCGAGGTCGAATACTTCGATCGCAAGGCGTACTTGGCGCAAAGCCCGCAGTTCTACAAGCAAATGGCTATGGCGGCGGGATTCGACAGGATATTCGAAGTGGGTCCCGTTTTCCGCGCGGAGAAATCTTACACGAGCAAACACACCACCGAATTTACCTGCTTCGACCTTGAGTTCAGCTACGTAAACTCGGTCTACGACGTAATGAAAATGGAAGAAAACCTGCTTACGTATGCGCTTAAAAAGGTAAACGACAAGTACGGCGAGCAGATAAAAGAAGCCTACGGAAAGGAACTCGTCGTTCCCTCTCAGCCCTTCCCGATCGTCAAGCTTGCCGACCTTTACGACGCGCTCGAAAAGGAATACGGCTACACCGTTCCCGCGGAAGAGAAAGGCGACCTTACAACCGACGCGGAGCGGCTGAGCTACGATTACGCGATGAAACATTTCGGCAGCGAATTCCTCTTCGTTACCGATTACGACGCCAAGAAGCGCGCGTTCTATCATATGCGCGACGAAAAGGGCGTTCCGCAAGGCTACGATCTTATCTGGCGCGGCGTTGAGATAACCACCGGCGCACAGCGCGAACACCGCTACGACAGACTCAAGGCGCAAGCCGACGAAAAAGGTCTTACCAACGACGTAAAGTTCTATCTCGAATTTTTCAAGTACGGCTGCCCGCCCCACGGCGGTTTCGGTCTTGGAATAGACAGGCTTACGATGCTTATTACCGGAATGCATATCAACGAGGCAATGTTTATTTTCCGCTCGCCCAAGCGCCTCAACCCATAAACAAAGGCGAACAAAACTTTAAAAACGGTACGAAAAACCGGCGCAAAAGCGTCGGTTTTTGTCAAATTACGGCATACGTATTGAGTTTTTTGCTTTGTAAGAGCGCAAGCGGTTTTACAAAAACTCCGTGAGGCTCCTTGATGTGCGGTTTTAATCTTGTTTCAAAAAAGCGAGTTCCTGCTTGTACCTTTCCGCTCTTTCGTAGTCTTCTTCGGTTGGGTTTGGTATGCGGCTGAGATCGCTATTGTGCTTTAAGTCTTCTGTTTTTACGCGCCGCGCTATACGGTTGCGTTTTACTCTTTGTATATAACCCCAACGCGCCGTCTTCTCTTCTTTGCGCATTGTTATCGCGTCCACCGCCTCGACGATACGCTCGGGAAAATATTTTCGCAAATCGTCGAGCGTGATCGCCGTATCTTCGACTACGTCGTGCAAAAGCGCGACCGTTTTTTCTTCGTTTGTCTTACAATGCAGCGCAACGGTAATCGGGTGCAAAACATAATCGTTACCGCCTCGGTCTTTTGCTCCTTTGTGCGCCGCCGTCGCAATTTCCAACGCCTTACCGATAAGATCCATTGTTGACACCTCTTTGTCGTTTTCAGTCGTCATCGTCGTCAAACATTCTGTCGACGGCTTCCGCTTGCTCTTCTTTCGTCATCTCCTCAAAGGGTACGTAGTTCGGATCTATCGCGGCTAACTCATAATCAATATCTTTCCACACGTACTTTTCTTTTCCCCCTTGCTTTTCTTTTTGTTCCATATTTACACCTCTCTTATATGTTTGTTGACTTGCCAAATCAAGCCACGGTTATATTATAACGCGAAAAAAGAGAAAAAGGTCTGCCGCCGATTGACTTTTTGAATAATGTGAAATATAATAAAAAAAGGAGAAAACCGTGGAAACGCTCGAGCAATTTATCGCAAAACACCGTAAAAGTGACGAAAAGCGATCGGATTTTGCCGAATACCTATATTCGCTCATGTCCGCGCGCGGGATCGACAAGCCGTCGCAAGTCTATCTCAAGGCAAATATTACCAAGCAGGCGTGGTCCGCCATCATTGCCGGTAAAGTTTCGCCGTCTCTAAACACCTGCGTAAAGCTCGCCTTTGCTCTGAAGACGACTAATCACGAGTGTAAATATTTGTTCAAAAAAGCCGGCTATACTTTGGCGTCGTCGTCCGAGTACGCGCTTATAATAAGATACTGTATCGAAAACGGCATTTACGATATATACGCTCTAAACGACTATCTCGAAAAATACGGTTACGCTCCGATCGTATAACGAGGCAAAACCGGGCGAAAAACCAAATAATCAAGCGCGTCCGGCGCCGATAGCAAAAGGAAATTATCGCAAAAATAAAGCGAGCGAAAAAGTCTTATATTACAAAATCCCTCTTTCCGGATTAAAGAAAGAGGGATTATTGCGTTTTTGTTTCGTTTTTCGGAAACTTTAACGGAAAAACACCGCAAAAATTTACGAAAATCCAACCTTATTTGTTTTTGCAAATTCCGCTGTCGGCAAGCAGAGCGATAAACAATCCGCCCTGAACGGTACGGTTCTTAAAGCCGGAAAGTCTGCCCCACTTGTTGAGCTGACCTTTGATCTTGCCGGTGTCGGTGTAGTACCAGTCGGTGAAGGGGTAGCGCGACGGGCTTTCGCGGAGGAATTTCGCGACGGGAGCGATGAGGGCCTTACGCTTTTCGATATCCGAGGTAAGCACGGTCGACCACAGGATCCAGTCGGACTTGGTGTAAGTCGAGCGCGAATCGAGCGGCACGCCGTATTCGTTCTGGATAGCGATATAACGGTCGACTTCCTTCTCTCTTACGTCTTCGTCAAACAGTCCGGAGCCGAAAATAACGTCGAACGCCATATTGTATTTGAGCGAGAACGAATCGTTTTCGTCGTCGAACACGAGCGGCGTTTTCTTGCCGTCGAAGCACATTTGCTTCCATTTCTTCGCGTACTCTCTTGCCTTGGCGTGCATTTCGGCGGCTTCCTTGTCGAATCCGAGTTTGTCCGCGACGATAGCGTACGACTCGATGCCGACGATAGCCTTTACCGAAAGGTTGATATTTTTGTCAAGGTGGCCGGCAAAGTCGTCGGTGCAAAGCTGATCGCCCGGCATAAGACCGTACTTAATGAGGTATTTTACCCACTGAGTCAGCAGATCCCAGTTGTCCTTAGCCATCTTCTTGTTGCCGTCGGCAAGCAGCGCCGCCGCAACCATAACGAGCATATTGCCGCACTCTTCGACGGGCATTTGCTTTTCGAACAAATACAGATCCTTGTCGGGGAAGGTGTAGTACATCGGATATGTGGTCGCCCAGTCGGTTTCGCCCTCGTGTCTGGGGAAAAGTCCGCCGTCCGTGCAAGCCTCCGTCGATTCGTTGCCGCGGTATTTTACGCCGTAAACCTGTCCGAGGCAGTACGGATACGTTCCCACGTCGTGGGGCGCGAAGTCGTAATTCCATACGGGCATACGCGCGAACTTGAAGATAGGCTCGCACATTGCGCGTACGAGCGCGGGGTTGAAGAGCAGGAACAGCGGGATGGACGGATAACTTACGTCGACCGTACCGATACAGCCGTTGGAGTGGTCTTCTTTAGAAAGGAACAGCAAATTGCCTTTGCGGTCGCGGACGAGTTTGTGAGCGCCGACCGCTTGGCGAAGTCCGGCGTAAAGCACGGTCAGATAATCTTCGCCGTAAGGTTTAGCGAGTTTTTTGAGTTTACGATCGAAGCTTTCGCACTTGGCGAAGATCTTGTCGCTGTTTGCGATCGACTCTTCGATAGCCTGAACTATATTCTTTTCGGTCTTGTCGAAGTAGTAGCCCTTGAGCCAGTCGCCGAAGTAGAAAATCGAACACGTATCGTCGAAACTTACCGTCATAAGCCCGCTTACCGCGTTCTTAAGGTCGTCGTATTCGTCAAAGGCGACGATGAGTTTGTTTTGTTTTACGTCATACCCAAAGCCCAGATCCGCGCCCGCCACGAAGCGATCGAACACGTGCTGGGATACGGAAAGAGCCTTTTTGCCGGTAACGTACCAGTAGCCCCACTCCGCCGCGCTGTCGTCGTACGACTGCGACATAACGAGTTGTTTTTTAAGACCGAACCACGCCGCTTCGGTGCCGTCGCCGAGAACGTGCTTGCCGCCGCGGGTCTCGAATCTGTACTTGTCGTAGCAAAGATTTTCGTGCAAAAAGAGCGCGACGGTCGTTTTGCCGAGAGGCTTTTTGGGTTTTAGAGTATATCTGAAAAAGCAAACGGGACATGAGAGCAATTCCAGGTCGTCGGGATTAAGCGGCGACGTAAAGGTAACGTCGAGATCGAAGTCGTCGCAGCTAAAGCCGTATTTGGTGTCGAACGCCGTTACGTCTACGTAAGTCTGCTCCAGTTTTGCGGCTTTCGGAACGCTGCCCATAAAGACGTAAGTTTTTTCGCCCGTCTTTACGAGGCCGTAAACTTTCTTGGGTGCGCCCGTCCAGAACATCGTATCGTCTTCGTTAAGTTTGTCGCTGCCCGACCATATCGAGAAGAACGGGTCTTTTACGAAAAGCGGATACGCGGGCAAGATTCTGCCCGTTTTGTTTTTCGAATTGAATTTTAGCATTTTTTCCTCCATAATTTTTGGTATTTTTATTATACTATATATGCGGAGCGCTTTGCAATGAATTTTACTCAATTACTGAAAATTCGGTTGATTTTTTATTAAGGCGTCGACAAAACAAAAAGTTTATTTTTTTAAGCAAAAACGCGCTTTAACCGACAACATTTCGGCTTTTTTTGATAATTTCGAAAAAAATCCGAAAAAAATAATTGACATATCCTATTTTATATTTTATAATGAGAAAAAAGCAATCGGGGAGGTAATTATGCTTACGGTCACCAAAGTCCGCCATTCGTGGCCAGAAAAGAAAGGCTTTATGCTCAGCCGCAGGAACAACAACGGCGATTATATCTTTTTGCATTTTCACCAGCAGGTCCGGTTTACGCTCAACGGCAAAACCGTCGACACAAAACCCAACGCCGTCGTAATTATCAACAAGAACACGTCCAACGTTATCGATTGCGCCAAGTGCGATCTGACTCACGATTTTATCCATATCCAGGGGAACGTCGAAGGAGTATTGTCTCTTTACGGACTAAAGACAGATATTATTTATTACCCGTGTAATTGCGGTTTTATCACGGATATAGTAAGAAACATCGAAGGGGAAAACTTCGAGAACGAAAAGTTTAACGATACGCTTATCGATAATTATCTCAATATTTTATTTGCTCTTTTGGCGCGTAACATCGGCAAAAAACCCGAAGGCTTCGTCGTCGACTATAAGACGGAAACCGCCTTTAAGAATTTGCGCATAATGGTGTTTTCGCATCTCGAGCGCGATTGGCCGATATCGAGCATGGCGGAGATCGTAAACTTAAGCGAGTCGAGATTTTACGTGATTTACAAAGCGGTGTTCAAGACTACGCCCAATCAAGATCTTATCGTCGCGCGAATGGATTACGCGAAACAGCTTTTGTCCCAGAACAAAAACATCGCTATTTTCGACGTTGCGCAAGAATGCGGTTATGCCAACGAATTTCACTTTATCAGGATATTTAAGAAGAACGTCGGCGTTACGCCCAAAAAGTACGCTATGATGCAATGGGCGAATCCGGAGAAGGACAAGCCGAACAGGAAGTAAGAACTTTTGTCAACAGATATTTTTTCCGCCGCCGAGCGCGGCGGATTTTCTTATAAATATAGTTATATAAACATACCTAATACAACAAAAAACCCCAAAAACTCTCGTAGTTATATTTTCATAACCAATAAAAAGGCTGTTTTTCGGGTATAACTCACTATTCATATAAAAAATAAATAGTTATGAAAACAAAACTATCGTAATTTTTAATAAAATTTGCTTTGAGCGCAAACGGCATTTTATAAATGTCGTAAATATATTGCAAAAGCGCATAAACCTTGCCTCCGGATCGCCGCTTGTTTTTTAATTATTCCCTGATTGTGTTTTGCCTGACCGTCGATCGCGATGATCATGGAATTCGACGGTTCCGTTTTTCGGTTGTTGACGAAACAGGCAAAAAAGTTTCACGTGAAACACGATTTTTAACGGGTAAATCGGGTCGGATTGTTTCACGTGAAACGGCGTTTAACGGCTTGTTTTTCCGCTTAAAAAGTACCGTGGATAAATCGGCGAAAAGTGGATAAAACCGTGGATAACCCGTTATTTATCCGAAAAAAAGCCCTAAAACAGGGCTAAAACGGGGCTAAAACGCGGGTTTTGGACGGGTTTTAGTAATAATAAAAGAAAAAACCTCGGAAAAAAATCCGAGGTTTTTTGAAATTTGATTGATTTATTTCGAAAAATACGATTTTAGACGGACGCTTTAAGCAAAAAGCGAATAATGCACGGGCGCGTCAGTCATCGTATGTTTTTTCTATTCTTTCGAGTATATCGACGATTCGATCGAGATCGTCGCGCGTATAATAGTCGATATAGATCCTGCCCTTATGGTCGTTGCCTATCGCGGAAACCTTGGTGGCGAAAGCTCTTTGGAGACGATGAACCATATCCACAAGCTCCAAACTCTGAGCTTTTTTGTCTTTCTTTTCTTTAGGCGGGTTAAGATAGTTTTTGACGAGTTTTTCGAAATCGCGTACGCTGAGTTGATCTTTTACGCATTTATCGGCAAGATTTCCTTGCGCTACTTCGTCGCTTACGACTACCAAACAGCGCGCATGACCGGAAGAAAGCTTTCCCGCGGAAACAAGAGACATTACGTATGGCGAAAGAGTCAACAAACGAAGCGTGTTTGCAACGGCGGGACGGCTCTTGCCTATGCGGTCGGCGACTTCTTCCTGAGTATACTTATACTCGTCCATGAGTTGTTTTATCGCGTTGGCAGTTTCGATCGGGTTAAGATCTTCGCGCTGTAGGTTTTCGATAAGAGAAATCTCTTTGACTTGCTTGGGCGTATAGTTGCGGATTATCGCGGGCATGGTAAGAAGACCGGCTTTCTTTGCGGCGCGGTAACGTCTTTCGCCCGCTATTATCATATATCCGCCGTCTTGTTCCACCACGATAATGGGAGCGATAACGCCGTGTATACGAATACTGTTAGCCAGTTCGTTAAGAGCAACTTCGTCGAAATTCTTTCGCGGCTGATTTACGTTAGGGAAAATTTTCGTAATGGGGAGTTCTTTGGTCGCCGCGGCGGAGTTTTCTTCCTCGAGTCTATTTTCGTATTCTTCGGACGAGTCGGAAAATAAAGCGCTCAAACCTTTGCCTAAACCTTTCATGCTCTTTCTCCTTTAGTTATGAAAACATAACAAAAAATAAATATTTTTCTTTACGCTCATATTATAGCATTTTTCAGCGTAAAAGCGCAACAAAAACCGCGCCGAAAAAAAGAAAAAGTATCGGAGTATTCAGCTAAACGTCCGCAAAATAACACAAAACAAACAAAATTGCTTGATATAATTCCCAATAATGTGATATAATAAACTACGGCGCGTAATGCGCGCACACGGAGGGCAGCTTGAAAAGAAGAAGTTTTATAATTATGATTTTAGCCATTTTGGCGGCGGTGGCGCTCGCGTTTATCATTTACAACGTTACCACTCAGCCGACCGCGGTAAAACCCGATAAATTTTTGGAAGAATTGGGAACGGGCGAAAACCAAACAAAAATTACTTCAATAACACTCGAAAAGGACGATAGACTAACTTACACAATCGGCAATACGAAATATATCGTAGAATGGAGACCGGAATCCGATCTTGCTACTTATAAAGACGGCGAGGATTACCTGATTGCCAAATGGGTCAAGAAGTATAATGCGGACTATCCCGACAAAAAGATCTCGTATTTGTCTAAAAACCGTTACGAATCGAGTTTTTGGTCGTATATACCCATGATCGGCACAGGGATACTTATGATAATTTTCCTTATCGTGCTGTTCCGCGGGATGTCGAGCCAAAACCGCCAAGCCACGATGTTTTCGCAGTCCAAGGCGGAGAAAGAAGACAAGATCAAGATACGCTTTACCGACGTAGCGGGCGCGGATGAAGAAAAAGAAGAAGTCAAAGAAATAGTCGAGTTCCTCAAAAATCCGCAGAAGTTTACGGCGGTAGGCGCCAAGATCCCGCGCGGCGTGCTCATGGTGGGTCCGCCCGGCACGGGTAAAACGCTGCTTGCCAAGGCGATAGCCGGCGAAGCGAACGTGCCGTTCTTTTCCGTTTCGGGTTCGGACTTTGTGGAAATGTACGTCGGCGTAGGCGCGAGCCGCGTCCGCGATCTCTTCGAAAAGGCTAAACAAAATCAGCCGTGCATAATATTTATAGACGAAATAGACGCGGTAGGCCGTCAGCGCGGCGCGGGACTGGGCGGCGGAAACGACGAAAGAGAACAGACTCTCAACCAGCTTCTCGTGCTTATGGACGGATTTAAGACCAACGACGGCATTATCGTCATGGCGGCGACCAACCGCGCGGACGTACTCGATCCGGCGTTGCTTCGTCCGGGAAGATTCGACAGGCAGGTTTACGTACAACTCCCCGACGTAAGAGGCAGAGAGGCGATATTCAAGGTTCACGCGCGCAATAAGCCGATAGGCAAAGACGTCGACTTCAAGAAACTCGCGCGTATCACAAGCGGTTTTTCGGGCGCGGAGATAGCCAACTCGCTCAACGAAGCGGCTATACAGGCGGCGAAAGACAACCGCACCGTTATTACGATGGAAGACGTTTGCGAAGCCATCAACAAGGAAATGATGGGGCCCAAAAAGAAATCCAGACTCGTTACCGAAGTAGACAAGCGCATTACCGCTTATCACGAGGCGGGGCACGCGATCGTTTCGTGGTGCTTGCCCAACAATATGGAAGTACAGGAAGTCACGATCATTCCGCGCGGCAGAGCGGCGGGCTACACGCTTTCGCGACCCGAAACCGACGACAATCATATCACGTTGTCAAACCTTAAGTATAATCTCGCCGTAGATCTCGGCGGAAGAGTAGCCGAAGAACTTGTTATTCAGGACATTTCGGGCGGCGCGGTAGGCGATATCCAGAACGCGACGAACCTTGCGCGCAAAATGGTAACCGAGTGGGGTATGTCGAGCGAAATAGGCACCGTTTATTACGGCGGCGATCAGGAAGTGTTCGTAGGTCGCGACTACGGTCAGGTTCAGCCGTATTCGGAAGGCACGAGCCAGAAGATCGACGCGGAAGTAAAAAAACTTATCGACGAAGCGCACGCGACGGCGACGGAGATCCTCAGCGGAAAACTTGCCGAGCTCGACGTAATGGCGCGGGTCCTCATCTCGTGCGAAACGATTTACGCGCCCGAGGTCGAACTTATTATGCAAGGCAAATCCGCCGAGGAAGTCGAAAAAGCGCTCGAAGAAAGGCTTGCGATCGGCCCGGCAAACCCTAACGCAAACGGAAATTAAAACGTAATCAAACGAAAACTCTAATTTGGGAGCAAAAATCATGAAAAAAAGAATTATTATCATCGTATCGATCGTTGTGGCGCTCGTGCTTGTACTCGGAGGCGTTGCGCTTACCCTTTCGCTCATCAAGACCAAGCCCGTGGAAGCCCTTTCGGACTACAAAACCGCGACCGTATATTTCGGCTCGTCCGATACGGTAGGCTACGATATGTCGTCTTCGGTCAATAGCGCGAACGATAAGAAATTCCGCGGTCAGCTTAAAAATTGCTCGTTCAGCGCGATGCAGGCGTTCCTTTCGGGCAGAACGGCTAACGACAACGCCAAGTATTACGCGGACGGCGATCCGCTTACGCTTACGCTCGATCAGCTCGATTATTCGGCGGGCGGACTTTACGAACTTTCGTCATCGATCGTCGATCCGACTGTAGCGAGAGTCGTGCTTGCCTTTGCCGAAGAAAAAACGGCTAAGATAGGCAGCAAAACGTATACGTTCGATCACGTTCAGTTTCTCGTGCCTTACACCCAAGGGCAGATCAGAGAAGTGACCGTAGTGGCGTATTCGTCGAGCGAGACTTTTGACGAAGAAAGCGACGCGCCCGAATTCGAAGTGTTCAAGATCCAAGCCAACACGTCGCCTCTTTACGATTTTGTAAACGGACTTAAGGCATAACGAGTTTCCCCGGCATATAACCGGGGAATTTTTTAAAAAACGCAATACGTATCGCGTAAAAAACAAAATGTTACCACCAATCAAGAAAACTTTTTTGCCGCCGCTTAATTTCCCCGCGCCGCATCAAGCGGTTATTTTCCGTTGCTACGGATACGTGCCGACGGACAGGCTTGCGCGGGTTTTGGGCTGCGACGAAGACGCGGTAAATCGCGAAGCGGAAAAATTAGGCCTTTCTCCCGCAAACGAGCGGACCGCGCGGCTGTGGAGCGAAAAAGGCTATCAGACCACTATCCGCAACGTTTGGTTTTTGCTCCCCTACGAGCAGATAGAAACGCTGACGGGATTTAGCGAAACGGAACTTGATTACATTCTCAAGGAAGAAGACTTTTTTTCGGTAAAACTCGGTTGGTTCAAGCCCGAGTGCGAAGAGATAAAATACGCGCCGCTTAGCGCAGAAGCGGAAAAAGCGACCGCAAAAATCAAAGAAGCGGTTATGGCGGCAAAAAACGGCAGAGAAGAAAAGCCTTTCGTGTTCTTTGACGGGACTCCCGATTGGGGCGTGGCTAGGCAAAAAGGCGGCGAGCGCATAGTTCACGGATTTTTGACGCCGTGCGGCGACCCTTTGGCGGAAAACTCGGAAGAATACCTGCCCGATACGCTGCTTAAGGCGTACGCGGACGGCGGAATAACGGGGCTTTGGATGCACGGCGTGCTCTCGACGCTCTCGCCATACCCCTTTAAGCCGTCGCTTTGCCGCGGCTACGAAGACAGACGGCGGGAACTTAACGGACTGATCGAGCGGTGCAAAAAGTACGGAATAAAGGTGTATTTGTATTTTAACGAGCCGCGCTGTCTCGCCGAGAGCGATCTCGGAAAATTTTCGTATCTTGCGGGCGAAAAACGCGACGGGTTCGCGGCTTTGTGTTTCGAAAAGCGAGAAGTGCGCGAATATTTGTTTGAGGCGGTCAAGGACCTTGTTTCGGCGTGTCCGGATCTGGGCGGCATAATAACCATCACAATGTCGGAGTATCTCACGCATTGCAGATGCCGCAAGGAAACGTCTTGCCCGATATGCAAAAACGAGCCGCGCTACAAGTCGCCCGCGTGGGTAAACAACGTGTTTTACCGCGCGATACAAGCGAGCGGAAGCAAATGCGAGCTTATTGCCAATCTTTGGGCGTGGGCGCATTATATGCGTTTTACGGACGACGACGTGGTCAAGGGGATCGAAACGCTCGATAAGGGGATTTCGGTCATGTGCGTGAGCGAGTGCGAACTCGACATAGGCAAAAACGGCGTAAAAAACAAACTCAAGGACTATTCGATTTCCAACCCGGGACCGAGCGAGTTGAGCAAACTTATTTTGTCTACCGCCCGAAAATCTGGGCATAAGACTTACGCCAAGATCCAGGTCAACAACAGCTGGGAAATGTCAACCGTGCCGTATCTGCCCGTGTTCGATCTCGTAGCGGAGCATCTTACAAACCTTGCCAAAGAAAACGTCTACGATTATATGCTGTCCTGGACCTTGGGCGGATACCCGTCGCCGACGCTGAGGCTGTGCGCGGATTTTGCGCAAAAACGCGATACGTTTTGTCTTAGCGACTGGTACAAGGACGTTTTCGGTAAGAACGGCGAGCGCGTGCACGAGGCGGTAAAGCGCTTTTGCGCGGGCTTTGAGGAGTTTCCTTTTTCGATGTCGTGTCTGTATTATTCGCCCAAAAATCTCGGCTCTGCAAACCTGTGGAGCGTTGAGAAAAACACTAACGCTTCGGCTATGGTGGGATTCAGTTTCGACGATTACGAAACGTGGACGGCGGATTATCCGGTAGACAAATATATCGAGCAGTTTACTAAACTTCTTACGCTTTGGAAAAGCGGACTCGATATTTTGGGACCGCTTGAAAATAACGCGCGGGTAAGAGAAGTTTATAACTTCGCAAAAGGCGCTTTCTTTGCCTTCGAGTACGACCTTATACATACGCGATACGCCCTATACAAGCGCAATTTGAGCGACAACGCGGAGCGTCTTATCGACTTAGCCGCCGAGGCAAAGCGCAACGCAAAAGCGGCGCTCGATCTCATTTACGAGGACGGGCGGTACGGCTACGAGGCGTCCAACCATTATTTTTTCAACGAGCGCAATATGCTCGAAAAGCTGTTAAATCTCGATAATTTTATCGACGAAATAAAAAAACAAAAAAGGAGCCAATTATGAAAAAGATCAGTATTTCGATCGGAGAGTACCAACGCAAGTACGGCGAAGAAGGCGCGCTTAAAATAGCGAAGGAAATAGGCGCGGACGCGGTGGACTTCTCGCTTCTCGACTTTTACGACTACCGCACGCCGGGCAATATTTACACCAAGAGCGACGAAGAGATTTTCGACCACTTCGCACGCCTTAAGAAATACGCCGGGTCCATAGGGCTGGAGATAGGTCAGACGCACGGTCAGATCCGCGGCTTTACGCTCGACGAAGAGCAAAACGCCGCGCTGGTACGCAACGCCGAAAAAGAATGTATCGCGACTCTCGCGCTCGGCGCGCCCGTTTGCGTAATGCACACCGTTACGACGATCTATATGGGACCGGACGCGGACCCCGAACTTATGCGCAAGATGAATTTCGACCAGTTCTGCGCCGTGCTGCCCTTTGCCGCGAAAAACGGCATAAAGATAGCGACCGAGACTTTCGGCGACGCGACGGGAAGAGGCTGTATCGACTTTTTCGGCGACCTTACCGAGTTTATCAACGGATACAAGAAGATCAAGACGGAGTCGGGATACGGCGAATATTTTACCACCTGCATAGATACCGGACACTCCAACAAGTCCACGCGCTTCCCCGGCAACCCCAAGCCCGGCGACGTTATCCGCGCCGTTGGCGGCGAAAATATCAGCGTATTGCACCTTAACGACAACGACACGCTTACCGATCAGCACAAAGTTCCGCTTTCGGGCGTTATCGACTGGGACGACGTGCTGAACGCTCTCGACGAAGTGGGATACAACGGCAACTATAATATGGAACTCAATCTCCGCTACTTCGGCGAAGAAATAAGCAAGGAATACGGCGCCTTCTCGATAGCCGTCCTTCGCAATATGCTCGAGCGCCATTACAGCGGTAAACATTGTAAATAAACGCGTTTTTCGCTTTAAGCGACAATGCAAAACCGAATCGTTACAGCGAGAAACCCAACGTCGGCGCACAATCAAAACCGCACCGCAACACAGCGAAGCCGCGCGTCAGACAATGCGCTCAAAAAGTGTGAAAAACGAAACTTTAAGCAGTAAAATTAACCGAAAATCACCGAAAAACAACACAAAAACGGAGCGACAAAACCGCCCCGTTTTTTTGTGTAATGAGTATTATTTTTTTATCCAAGTAGATCGCGTGTATTCAAAAATTAAACAGCGTGCCGCTTTTGTCGGATCAGACAAAGTTTCACGGTTAAGAGGAAAGGAGTCGGCTTCCCAACCGTAAAATCTATCTCTTTCTGCGACGCAAAAACAGTTTTTCGTTGAGAGAAAAGGGGATCTCTTCTTCGCCGCCGAGCATTTCCGTCACGTAAGCGAGCCGGGCGATTTTTTCTGCGGCAAGGGCGTTTTTCAGCGCTTCGTCGGTGGTTGTGCCGAAAGCCAGCAGCCCCAGCGACGCAACGAGGCAAGCCGGAGTGTAGGCAAGAGTCGTGTTTTTGAGAACGGCGACGACGTCGGCGCCGACGTTTTGTTCGAAGTCTTTATCGTCGTCCGAAGTTTCGTTGGCGGAATCGAGATCTATGCACGGCACGGCTCCCAAGTAGCGCGAACCGTGGTATGCGCCGTATACCGGGATATTGCGCTTTGCCTGAGCAAAAGCGGCGGCGTACGTGGGAGAAGCCTCGACTATCGAAGATATTTCTTCAAGTTCGGAATAAATCTCGATATGCGCGAAAGCGTCATGCGTAATATCTCCGTCCCCCTCGACGATCTCGCCCGTGCAGTCCACGACCAACATATCTTCGTACGACAGCTTTTCGATGTCTACGCCGCGGGGCGCGAGTACGATAAGACCCGTTTCGCGGTCGATGGCGGAACAAAACCCGTCCTCGAGCTTTTCGCCGACGGATCTGTTTGTTTCCCACACTTTTATTTTTAAGGCTTCGAGCATAATAAAACTCCTTTTTGTCATTGTAAACGATAGGGAGCGGCTTTGTCAATAGTATATTTGAATTTTGTCGTATTTTTTTCGCGCGCGAGCCGCTCAGAGGCGTTTTGTCTTGACAAAGTCGACGAGTCAAGGTATAATACTTGGGACAAGGAGACATCATGAAGAATACGGTAATTTTCGATCTCGACGGCACGCTTCTCAACACTCTTTCCGACCTTACCGACAGCATGAATTTCGCGCTCGCCGCGCACGGCCTTCCCGCTATAAGCGAGCAAAGCGCCAAAATGATGCTGGGTAACGGCATCGAGTATTTCGCGCGCAAAGCCGTTGGCGATAAGCAGGACGAAACGGCGGCGGTCCTCGACACCTTTAAGGCGCGCTACAAAGCGCACTCGGCGGATCGTACCGCGCCGTACGACGGCGTTTTGCCGCTGCTGCGCACGCTGAAAGAGCGCGGAATAAAAACCGCGATAGTGTCCAATAAAATACATTTCGCCGTCGAGGATCTCAACGCGACGATGTTCGAGGGGCTTGTCGGCGTGGCGATGGGAGAGAGAGAAGGAATCAGGCGCAAACCCGCGCCCGATATGGTTTACCTTGCGCTCGATCTGCTCGGAGCGAAAAAAGACGAAACCTTGTACGTAGGCGACAGCGACACGGATCTGCTTACCGCCGCTAACGCCGGACTCGAAGCCGTGGCGGTAACGTGGGGCTTCCGCTCCCGCGAATTCCTGATAGGTTGCGGCGCGTCGAAACTTATCGATAAGCCCGAAGAGCTGCTGAAGTGTCTGGAGACTTAAGGGATGCCTATACTTGTCAAAGCAAAAATCGAAAACCGCGACAGACTGAGCGTTTATCCTTTCTTTTCTAAACTGTTCCGCGACGGTTTTACGGTGGAATTCGATCCCATAACGATCATCGCCGGCGAAAACGGCGTGGGAAAATCGACTTTTCTCGAGTCTCTTGCCCATTCGATAGGCTTTTCGTCGTTTGGCGGAGGCATAAATCACACGACGATCTTGGGCGGCGTGAATTATGCCATAGTACACGGCAACAACCCATGGGAAACGCTAAAGGAGTCGGCGGAAGAGGACGACGATCTGATTTCGCAGATCGACGATTGCACGCTCTCCGATTATATGAAACTATCCTGGCAATACAAAACGAAAAAAGGCTGGTTTGTCCGCGCCGAGACATTTGCCGCGCTCGTCAGCATAGGGCTTAAGGATTTTTACGCGGGAGATAGGAGCCACGGCGAAGGGATCGTCGACGTTTTAAACGGGATAGAGCAAGAGGGGATATATATTCTCGACGAACCCGAGTCGGGTTTGTCCCCGAGCAAAATGATGCATATGATGCTCATTATTTCCCAAAAACAGAAACAATACGGCGCGCAGTTTATTATTTCCACGCACAACCCTATGCTTATGAGTATTCCGGGCGCGAAATTACTGTATATGACGACGGACGAAATAAAACGGGTTGCGCCGGAGGAAACGCCGCACTTTCAGTTGACTAAGTATTTTTTGAATAATCCGGAAGGCTTCATAAACAAACTTTTTTCGGACGACGAGTGATCCGACTAAAAGCAAAAGGGAAAAATTTTTCCAAAACATCCTTCGACGGAAAAACCGCAAAATTCCTTGACAAAATATTTTGCGTGTGGTACTATATTAGGGCATATTTGGGATAGGCATGGAGAAATACCCAAGAGGCTATAAGGGGACCCCCTGCTAAGGGGTTAGTACGGGCTTTACCTGTAGCGCGAGTTCGAATCTCGCTTTCTCCGCCACGAAAAGGGCAATCGCTTGATTGCCCTTTTTCCGTGGGGAGAAAGCGAGAAGGAGAACTTTGACTTTATACAGATTTTGGCTTTCGGCGGGTGCTTGACCGCGGAGCAAAGCGACGCGCTTGTATTAGTCAAGCACCCGCCATAGTGCCATTTGTAAATTTTTTGTTAATATGATAAAGATTTGCTTGCTATTATTCGTGATTTAGAATATAATATTCTTATAAAAATTCGAGGTGATATTATGTTGAGTTTTATGTCCGCGAAAGAAGCCGCTGAAAAATGGGATATCTCTCAAAGAAGAGTTGCAATACTGTGTTCCGAAAATCGTATTGACGGAGCGATGATGGTCGGAAATATGTGGATCATCCCGTCTACTGCCGAAAAACCGATTGATAAAAGAACTGTTCGTTATGAAAAGGCAAGAAAGGTTACACTTAAGCCATTTGTAAAATGGGTAGGTGGTAAAAGTCAACTTGTTGAACAGATAGAAAAAATGTTACCGTCTGACGGGGAAAAAGTTTTGACTAAATATGCAGAACCCATGATAGGTGGCGGTGCGCTTTTCTTCACTATTCTCTCAAAATATGATTTTGAAGAGCTTTATATAAGCGACATAAACCCCGAATTGATAAACGCATATCAAGCTATAAAAAGCGACGTAGATAGTTTAATTGAAAAACTTAATGAAATGCAAATGACTTTTTTGCCTATGGATGAAAACGGCAGAAAGTATTTCTATTATAGTGTGCGCGAAAAGTTTAATTCCACCGTTTTATCGGCGGAGACTGCTACCGAAAAAGCCGCACAATTTGTTTTCTTGAATAAAACTTGTTTCAATGGCTTATATCGTGTAAATAGAAAAGGTCAATTTAACGTTCCTATGGGTGCATACAAAAACCCGACTATTTGTGATAATGAAAATTTACGCAACATTCACGAAGCGTTGCAAAACGTAACAATAGTTTGCGGTGATTATTCGCTTTCGAAATCGTTCATAGATAAAGATACTTTCGTATATCTTGATCCCCCTTATCGTCCTATTTCCGAAACATCTGCATTTACTTCATATAATTCGGAATCTTTTGATGATAACGAGCAGATACGACTTGCACAGTTTATTGATGAAATCAACAAGTTGGGAGCAAAGATTGTTTTAAGCAATTCCGATCCGAAAAATGTAAACGAAGAAGATAACTTCTTTGATGATTTATATAAAAACTATAAAATAAATCGTGTTGAAGCAACTCGAGCAATAAACAGCAAAGGCGATAAACGCGGAAAAATAAATGAATTGCTTATCTGCAACTAAAGGAGTATTTTTTATGAGAGGAAAAACCATAAATTTTTTTCTAATTGACGGAGAGCCTACAAAGAGAATAAAATGTACTCTTCAAAATTGGACGGGTATTGTTTATAAAATTCCACGAGCAATGTTAGATAACTGCAAGGACGGAACGAGTGATATTGTTCGCCATCTTAAACAGACAGGTATTTATTTCCTGCTCGGAGAAGATTCTGAAAGCGGCGAGAAGATGATCTATATTGGACAAGCCGTTGTTAGAAAAAACGGAGAAGGTTTATTATGTCGCATTCAAGAACATAAACGTAACAATAAGGAAAAATATTGGAGTGAATGGAATGAGGTTATAGTTCTCACCACGCAGAATAATTCATTTGGACCAACTGAAATTAGTTATTTAGAGAATCAGTTCACGTCACTTGCAAAAGAATCTCATCGATATATAGTAAAAAACGGCAATGAACCTAATCAAGGAAACATTACCGAAGAGAAAGAAAGCGAGTTATCTGAGTATATTGATTATGCAAAAATGATAATTGGCGTGCTTGGTCACGTGGTATTCGATCCCATTGTAAAAGATAAAGAAAAAAGGAACGCCGATGAAAATACTGTTGTTTTTACATATAAAGGAAAATTAAAAGCAAATGGCATTATAACAGATGAGGGTTTTGCCCTTTTAAAAGGTAGCGAACTCAATCCCACAATTAGTAAAAGTGCCCATTCGTTCACAATAAAAGCTCGTAAATCATATGGCAATTTGATTGATGAAAACTATCGGACAACTGAAGACATTTTGTTCTCAAGTCCATCTGCCGCAGCCGGGTTTGTTGGCGGTTGCAGTTTAAGCGGTAATGTTATGTGGGTAACTGCAGACGGGAAAACACCAAAAGATTTTTGAGGAGAAAACAGATGAAAAGAGATTTTAACAAATGGCTTGATACATTCAAAAGTAGTATTTGCGACTATAAATTTTACGTTGACTTTGAAAAAGTTTACGGTAAAGTCGATAATATCAAAGTTGAGTTGAATATTCTTAACTCGCTTATCGGTTCAAAAAATATCGAAAGCGATTTCAAAAATCTTGTGGCGGAATATCCGAAAGTTTTGAAATGCATTCCTATTTTGCTTGCTGTCCGTAGTCGTGAAATATACGCGATCGACAGCGACGGCGAATATTGGTTTAATTTTGCAAAACATAATTATTCTACCGACGAATACATAATGTTTATGCGTAAAACGGGTTTATTCTCACTTATTTCGGAACACTTGATAAACAATCTCGTTGATTATGTTACAGGCGTAGAAGTCGGACTTGATAGCAACGGTCGTAAAAATCGCGGCGGTCATTTAATGGAAGATTTAGTAGAATCGTATCTTGTGCAAGCGGGGCTTCAAAGAAACATTGATTATTTCAAAGAAATGTATCTTTCCGACGTTGAAAAGCAATGGGGTTTGGACTTGTCGAGCATTTCAAATCAAGGTAAAGCGAAAAAACGTTTTGATTTTGTGGTTAAAAAAGATAAAACCGTTTACGCCGTCGAAGCAAATTTTTATTCGAGTCAAGGTTCAAAACTCAACGAAACCGCAAGAAGTTATAAAACTATTGCGTTGGAAGCAAAAGAAATCGACGGCTTTGCATTCGTTTGGTTTACCGACGGTCAAGGATGGAAGTCCGCTCGCCATAATCTTGAAGAAACGTTTGACGTTTTGGATAATATGTACTGCATTACCGATATGGAAAACGGTATAGTAAAGGAACTTTTCAAGTAATATGGCAAAGAAAAACATACCGTTACAGCCCGAAAATTTCGAACTCGAAACAAATACAGTTTGGGCGTTCCCCGATCGCGGTAAATGGGCTACACACGACGCTAAATATCGCGGAAATTGGTCGCCGTATATTCCTAGAAACCTAATTCTGCGTTACTCAAATGAGGGCGACACTGTTTTGGATCAGTTCGTCGGTGGCGGCACTACTGCCGTTGAGGCAAAACTGACAGGCAGAAATTTTATCGGTGTCGATATTAATCCGAATGCTCTTGAAATTACAAAAAGCAAATTGAATTTCGAGTGTGAATTTAACCCGACAATAAAAATTGAGCAAGGCGATGCGCGTAATCTTTCGTCTATTGCGGATAATTCGATAGACCTTATTTGCACGCATCCGCCTTATGCCGATATTATTCATTACAGCGAAGATATTGACGGCGATATGTCGCTTATGTCGATGAAAGATTTTTTATTCGAAATCGGCAAAGTCGCAGAAGAATGTTATCGGGTATTAAAAAAAGATAAGTTTTGCGCTATACTTATGGGAGATACCCGCAAAAAGGGTATGGTTCAACCACTTGCTTTTGAAACGATGCGTATTTTTGAAATGGCAGGGTTCAAGACGAAAGAGATTATAATCAAAGAACAACACAATTGCAAAGCAACTGGCTATTGGAAAACAAACAGTATAAAGTTTAATTTTCTTTTACTCGCCCACGAGTATTTGTTTGTGTTTAAAAAATAATTAATAAAGTATATGAACAATACAACTATTATTTTTTCAGATGAAGCAGGACAGTATTACAAAAAACCAAATGACAAACAAATTATATCTGATCCATTTTATGTTCGTTCGGCGGTATATTTAACGACAGAAGAGTATATAGCCTTTCAAAAAGATATTATAACATTGAAGAAAAAATATAATCTGCCAATTAATGAGGAGATTAAATGGTCAGATATTTACGAGTTGCAAAAGAAACGCTATAGAGCCGATTTCTTAAAAGACTATAATATAGATAAATTAAAACAATATATTACTGATTATATATCTATTGCCCACTTGAAACAATCTATAAAATATGTTTTTACAATTTCAGGTAATCGTTATCAAAACACGGCAGATAAAGAATATATTGTTTTTGCTCATTTGCAAAATATTTATCAGCGAGCACAATTTGACGCAACCGATGAGTCGAACGATTTTTATATGGTTATTATTGATGATATGAATGAAACGGCATTAAATAATTTACGCCAAAGATGTTGTGACTTATTACATAATGGAGATAGATTTGTTGATTATTCTAATTTAAACCAAAGCCTTTTAGTGGAAAAAAGTGAGCAAAGTGCTGGTATTCAAATAGCCGATTATGCAGCAGGGATTTTTAACTCTGTCGCAAAAAAATATATACTTGAAAAAAATTCGTACGATTATGCCAATAGATTGTATTCAATGTATATAGCACCTAAAATAAGAAGAAAAAATAAAAAAATTTTGGGATATGGAATAATGAAAATAACAAAAAATATGATAATACCTAACCTGAATGCACTAATCGAAGCAACGGAATCCTATTTATAGAAAAATAATTCGATTTGCGTTACTATCGCTCCGCCACGAAAAGGGCAATCGCTTGATTGCCCTTTTTCCGTGGGGAGAGAGGCTCGATTCTCACCGAACGCTTGCGCGTTCTGTTCCTCGCGCTTCGGGCATAGCCCTCGCGGGCTTTAGCTAAAAACAGTCCACCGGACTGTTTTTTACGCATCGCCCTCGCTTTCCCCGCCAAGAGCAACCTAAATCGAACCCGTAAAGTTCGGTTTAGGTTTTTCTTTTGCAAAAATCCCGTGTTTTCCTACGTTTTTCGGCTGTCTTTCTTGTCCGGCGGCGTTCAAAAGGTGTTCGTACAGCAGTGTTCGTGGATCATTATAAAAGTCAGAGTGCGCTTTAAGTCAAGCGAAAAAACAAAAAAAATCCGCCGCCCGGCAACGGAGCGACGGGTTTTTGTTTAGTTTTCGGTGCCGAAGAGGTATTTTTCAAAGAGTTCTTTGGTTTTTTCTTTTCCTATCGCTTTGACGAACGCGTCGGTGGACGGACCGCCTTTTTCGAGCAGGCCGTTTACGTAGTAGCGCGCCTTTTCTCTTTTTCTTTGCTCGTCGGCTTGCGGAGCGGGCGAGGCAAGATACGTTTCGAAATGCTTAAGCGCGAGCGCGTCGACAGAGGCGGAGTTTTTCTTCTTGCCTTTTTTGCTTATCGACGACTTTAGTTTTATTTCGTCGTACCAATGTTTGCCCGGATCGCGTTCGGGAAGAGAAGCGAACTTTGCTTTTACTTCGTTTAGCTTACTCTCGTCAAAGGGCGTAAGGAGCGTGTCGTAAAGCTCGGCTATCAGCACGTCGTTGCCCATCGCCCTGATCCGGTCGTAAGAGTAAAGCGGCAGGTCTACGAGAAACGGGTCGACTATTACCGAATCCATTTTCATAAGTCCGAGCATGCCTTTTGCGCGTATTTCGGAAACTATTCCGAGTCCTTCGGCGCGGAAAGCGCGGATATGGAATTTCATGCCGTTCGCTTTGACTTCGGCAAACTCGCCCACGTCCGTTTCGGTCAGCGGATACTTGTCCGCTATGAGTTTCAGTAGTTGTTCCGTCATGCGTTATCTCCTTCGCTTACGGCGGTATCGTCGTTTTTATGCGTAAGCTTAAGGCCGGTAAGGCCGTATTTGTGAAGCAGCAACGTGCCCGCAAGGAAAGCGCCCAGCCCTACGACGTTTACGCCCTCGGCTATCCAGTTCATAGCCGCCTCGGCGAAGTCTTTGGACGCAAGGTATCCCATGCCCAGAAAGCATACGAACGACACGACGAAAAACGCGCTGAGCCAGGGCTTTTTGAGCTTTGCGCTGAGCAAGCATAGCACCGCGGCGAGAAGCCCCAGGCCGCCGACCATGAGCGCCACGAATATGAACGTTCCGCTAAACAGCGGCGGAGCGGCGGCAAGCGCGGCTTTTTCGCTTTGCTTATGGATCACCATTGCCAAAACGCCTATTCCCGCGAGCAGGAATCCTATGGATTGGACGGGGAAAAACATTTTGGAAAGAGGCTCGAAATCGCATACGTTAAGCGCGTAGAGCAGCTTGTACAGCGCCTTGAGCGCGCCCGCGCAAGTCACGTCGATAGTGCCGGCGGCGAACAGAGCGAAGGCGCCTTTGCTCATTTTGTTGTACAGGTCGCGCATAAGGAAAACCGACGCGACCGCGAACAGCGCCACGGGAACAAAGTCCACGAGCGCCATAGGCAGAGAAAAATCCATACGTTATTCTCCTTTTTTCTCTTGTTTTTCTTCCGTGCTTGCCGCTTCTTCCGTCTTTTCGGCGGGCTTTTCGGCAGGCTTTTTAGCAAGGTGGTAGAGGGGAACGAGCGGGATTATGATGGGCGTTTTGGAAGTGTAAGCGTTGTATTCCTCGTTGTCGCCGTAGCGCGTCATCTGACGTTTTTCGAGGCGTTGAGCGCCGTTGAACATGATATACACGATAGCGATATACGCCAGTGAGGCCACTATCCATTGACCGACGTTCGCGTAAGCGGTAACGCCCGAAACGAACACGCCCGTCCAGAAAATTATCTCGCCGAGATAGTTGGGGCATCTTACCATTTTATAAAGGCCTTTCGTAGCGACCATATCCGGACGTTCTTTCTTCTGTTTGGACTTCTGATGATCGGCAATCGACTCGAGAACAAGTCCGAGTACGGAAATGCCGACGCCCACGAGCGGAACTATAAAGTCCTCGGCGTTGTCGGTATAGCGGAACAGCATCGGGCTGACCTGCGCCACGTAAAGCACGGAAACGAAGATCCAGATAAACGCGAGTACGAAAACAGGCATTTTCTTTTCTTTGTTTTTGGCGAGAGTCGCTTTTGCGACGTCGGTTTTCTTAAAGGCTGCGTTTTTGAGTTCGCGCACCAGCAAAAATCCCGAAAGGCGCGCGCCGTACAGCACGAAAAGCGCCGCTTGGATTATCACCAGCCACAGCGGAGTGGCCGAGGGGGAGATAAGGTACATTACGAGTATCGCGATACCGCCGCCCGCCACGGCAAACCCGTAACCGAGCGAAAGGAAATACACGAATTTGTAAAATCCCACCGCGCACAAAACGGCGCATACGGCGAGAAGTATACCGAGAAGAGCCCAGGGCATGATTATTTTTCCTCCTTGAAGTATTCTTTGAGATACGCGGCGAAACTCTTTTCGCCGACCATGGTGTCGCCGACGAGGTCATGACTGAGAGTCCACTTGGAGAAGAGGATAATGTCGTGTTTGCCGGCTTTTTTTATTTTGGGAAGGTTGGCGAGTATTCCGAAGAGCCACTTGGGCGCCCACTTTATTTTGAGCGGCTTATTCGCCGCGTCGAAGCACATTTTCGCCATTTCCTCGTATGTGTAAACTTCCTTGCCGCCGATGTTGTAGGTGACGTTTTTGTCGTTCATGTGTTCGACGATAAAGTCCGCGAAATCCGCGCAGTCGACGACGTTCGCCTTGACCTTGCCGTAGCCGCGGAGAAGCTGCATTTCGCCCTTGTCGACGTACGGCTTAAACACCTTGGCTATGTCGTAGAAGTAGCCGGTCGGACGGTAAATAACGTAGTCCGTATCGCCCTTTTTGATCTCTTGCTCGAGAAGGTATTTCGCGTGGAGCATCGGAACTTTCTCCGCGCCCTTTTCGTCGCACGAGATGACCGAAATATAGTTGAATTTCTTTACGCCCGCTTTCTTTGCCTCTTCGTAGAGGTTGAGGTTGCCCCGGTAGTCGATGTCGTAGGACGTAAAACGCGTCGAAGCGCCCGTAAGTCCCATCGTCGTAATGACGACGTCCGCTCCGTCGCAAAGACCTTTGAGCGTTTCGGGGACGGTGGCGTCGATGGAAACGAAAGAGTATTTTCCTTCCGTGCCTTCGACTTGTCTTTCCTTAAGGTCCGCCGCTACGACCTGAGCGCCGGCGCGGCAAAGGCTTTTGAGTATTTCGGCGCCGAGGTTTCCGAAGGCGCCCGCAAGTACGACTTTCATAAAAATATCTCCTTTTTATTTATTTTTTATTTTTCTCTTTCGAGCGTTTGTCGTTTATTATCTTCATATGTTCTTCGGTAACGAGTTCGACGCCGTTTTCTTTAGCCCACTTTACGCAGCCCTTGAGCACGAGCGGCAGGAACACGCGCGGAACGCCCAGAATCGTCTTGAGCGCTTCGTCGGTAAACTTGACTTTGTCGTCCGCTCTGTCCGCGGCGTAGCGTACCGAATCGAGCGAAGCCTGACGGACTTGCAAAAGTTCCGCTCTCATTCTCGTCTTGCGATGGAACCAGAAATTCTTGGAGTCGCGGTAGCCGTAGTCGACTGGAAGAGGCGGGAAATCCTTTGCTCTTACGCCGTTGATTATGGCGTCGCTGTACTTTTTCTTCATAAGTATCTTGTCTACTTTGAGAATAAAATGCGCGCCGAACTTGCTCGTGATGCCGTTGAAGTCGTGATACGGTCCTTCGTATCCGGTAAGCACGCCGGGTTGATCTTTGTCCGCGCCGTCGAGTTCGCGCACCCACGTGCATTCGATGACCTGGATAGCGTCGGTAAGAACTTTCGGTCTTGCCTCGCCGGTCTCTTCCTCGATCATGCTCTTTTCGAGTCTGAACTTGCACTTGGGCATTTTTTCGCTCGGTTTGTCGCCGGGCCACGAAAGTTTTACGGCCTCGGCGAAGGTCTTGGGATTGTCGTCGATGAAGTTGATGGCGCACTTTCCGCTGCGCAGAATGTTTTGCGCGGTGTTGGAAGAGTTGCGGCAGCACAGCAGCATCGCGTAATAATCCTTGCCGGCTACGTAATAGGGCTGTACCAAAGAGTACGGGCCCAGGTTGGTCATACCGTCTTCGCACAGCGTGCTGATTACGACGGTAGGCATCGGGAAGTAAAGCGAGGTCTGATAGAAATTGTCCACGATGCGCAGGTTTTCAAAACTACTCATAATATTTTCTCTCCTTTTTGAGTATTTTACTTGGTTAAAATCGGCTCTAAGAGCGGGAAAACTTCCTCAAAGCCTTTCCCTTCTCCCGACCAGGCAAGCACCGCCTCGGCAATAAACGTCGCCTTAAACGCCGCGTTTTCGCCCGAGCAAACCGGCAATATTACCCGCGCTATCTGCTCGCGCAGTTGAGCGTGCCTTTTTGATACTACCGAAAAAAAGACTTTTTCCGCTTCGGGGTCCGAAAAGAGCGCGGAGTGCGAACGCGAAAACCCGATAATGCCCGAGTATATTCCGCCAAGCAGCGCTTTGGCGTCCGACGTAGGCAGCGCGCGGATGCCGTTTATGCATTCCGCCCAGTCCTGCGCCATAAACGAAGCGATAAGCACGTCCTTGGACGGGAAATAATTATATACCGTGCCGACGGCTATACCGCATTTTGCCGCCACCGAGCGTATCGTGGTGCCGGCGTAGCCGTTTTCGGCGATCTGCCGCCGCGCCTCGGCGAGCAGTCGCGTCTTTACGTTTTCTATTATTTTGGGCATATTTTCTTCCTTTATTATTTACTCGTTCGCGGTCAAAAAGTCGTAGATGATATCCGCGGTCGCGACTATCTGCTCCGCGCTCGATATTTCGGGCGTACCGTCGCCGTTTTGCCTGCCGTACATGGCAAAACCCGCGTGGCACCCGCCGTCGATCGCCGTTTCGATAAAACCGGCGGGTAAGTTGGATTTGTTTGAAGTGTAGTTATTCCTGTTCATAACGCCGTCTTTCGAGCCGTAAACGGATAGGACTTTTTTGCCGGACGACGAGAGGTTTGACGTCGAGTACGAGGCGAGAAGAATAAGTCCGTCGTATTCCGATAAGTGCGCTTTAAGATACGACGCGGCGAAAACTCCGCCGAGAGAGTGCCCCGCCATATACCAGCGCGAAACGCCCGGAAAGGCGCTTTGTTTTCCGTCGGCGGCGTTAGGAGCGAAGAAAGCGAGATCGAACGGCATTTCGACGAGTACGCAAGGCACGCCTTTTTTCGCGAGCGCGCGCATCAGAGGCGAATAAGCGTAGTGGTCGACTTTGCCGCCGGGATAGAAAATTACGCCGTACTCCGAGTCCGCGTTCCCGTAAGCGATCGCGCCGTCGAGTTTCGTCTCGGTCACGTTGTAGTCTTTCGAAAAGTCGTCTATGGATTTTTTGTCCGCGCGGTAACCCGTATTGAGATATACGAGCGACAACACGAGCAAGGCCAGCAGTACCGAAAGTACGACCAGCCATATTACGCGTTTTTTCTTAGACGAATGTTTAGCCATAAGCCCCCGCAGTATATAATGAACCCGTTCATTTAATATTATACCCGCTTTGGTCGCGCGTTGTCAAGGGAAAAACGCGATTAGCGTAAAAGTGCCGCATCTGAAAGCGCAATATTCAATAATCCATATTTTGGGGAAAGTTTTTTATATTGTTTGCGGGCTCCGTAAGTGATATGATATATTATATAAAGGCATAAACGCGGAAAGTTTTTAAAATAAATTACGAGAGTCGATTTATTTATCGCTTTACTTGATTTATTTTATACAATATTATTTATTTACAAGGTATTAAAACGCGCGTTCGGCTTAAAACGAACGCGGATGGAGAAAAAGATGAAGAAAATTATACATATGTTTTTTTGTGTTCTGGTTTGTCTTACCGCGGCTTTTGTCGCGGGCTGTACAGGGTCGTCGCCGAAAAACGAGAACGAGGAGCGGGATTTTTCGCTTTCCGTTACGGCGAACAAGACCGAGTACGAGTGGAACGAGGATTTTGTCGCTCTCGTCAGCGTAAACATCGTGTACGAAGACGGCGCGACGGAGGCGGCGAGCGATTATTCGATAGACTCTTCCGCGTACGACAAAACCACACCGGGCGAGTATGTTATCGTCGTGTCGCTCGGCGAAAAAAGCGCGACTTATACCGTTACGGTCAAGCGGAGCGAAACGGTCGGCGCGATAGAGACCGAGCCCGGCAAAACAGAATTTAGGTGGGGCGAAGACTTTTCGCAAAGCGGACTTAAGGTAACCGCCGTATTCGAGGACGGCAGGCGCATGGCGGTCGAAGACGGGTTTACGGTAGACGCGTCGGCTTACGACTCGGCTAAAGCCGGCGAGTACGAAATAGTCGTAAGCTACGCCGGCAAGACGGATTCGTACACCGTCGCGGTCAAGCGGAGCGAGGTCGTGACAAAATACGAGTTTACGTTGCTTACCGCGGAGTTCGCTTACGGCGAAGACATCGACGAAGACTGCGTAAAAGCGGAAAGGATTTACGAAGACGGCAGGCGCGAGAACGAAACGGAGTTTACCGTCGACTTCGGCGGCTACGACAAGACGACGGCGGGAGTTTACGAAATAATCGCGACCGCGCCGAACGGATATGCGGAAACTTTTGAAGTCACGGTAAAGCAAAGCGAGATAGCGCGCAAGCTGACGTTGAGCGGGCAGAAGACCGAATTTAAGTGGGGCGAAGATTTTTCGCTCGGTTCTTTGGTCGTAGTCGCGGAGTTTACCGACGGAAGAGAAGAGGAAGTCGCCGGATATTCGGTAACCGGCGACTATGACAAACACACGGCGGGCGAATACGAAATGAAAGTATCGTACGCCGGCGCGAGCGAAACGTATACGGTCAGCGTAGCGCCCAAGCCCGTTCCCACGCATTTCGACCTGTCAGAGGCAAAAACCGAGTACGAATACGGCGACAGATTCGAAGAGCTTGAGTTCGACGCGACGTACTCGGACGGCGAAACGAAAAGAATTACCGACGGGTACGAGTGCGATTACGACGCGTTCAGAGTGGGAGAGCAAACGGTAAAAATATCTTACGACGGATACGAGCAAACAATTACCGTAAACGTAAAGAAAGCGACTAAACTGTCGCTCCTTATGATAGGCAACAGTTTTGCCGACGACTCGATCGTTTACGCGTACTCGGTGGCGCAGTCGCTCGGTATCCCTTACGAAAATATCAACGTCGCCAATCTCTACCGCGGCGGCTGTTCGCTCGCGACGCACTTAAGCAACGCGCGCTCCGACGCGGCGGCGTATTCGTACCGCGTATACAACCCCGCCACTCAGTCGTGGTATATGCCCAACGGCGAATACGACACGAAAATGAGCGACGCGATAACGCGTTATCCGTGGGATTATATTTCGTTCCAGCAGGCGAGCGCGGACAGCGGAAAAAGCGATACGTATTCGAGTTTGAGCGCTCTCAAGACTTATGTAAGCGAACGAGCGACCAACGCGAAAGTGAGATATATATGGCTTATGACGTGGGCGTACGCGCAGTCGTACAACGGTTTGTCGGCATACAACAACAGTCAGCGGTTTATGTACGATTCGATCGTTTCCGCGGTCAGAAGCAAAATTTCTACCCGCAAGGATATCGACGTCATACTTCCTACCGGAACCGCGATCCAAAACGCGCGCACGTCGTATTTCGGCGACACGCTCAACCGTGACGGAACGCATTTGTCGACGGGTGAGGGAAGATATATAGCCGCGCTTTCGCTGGTATGCTCGCTTACCGGATATACCCCCGATGAAGTGACTTTCGCGCCGAGCGGCCTGGACGAATTCGCCGTCAAGGTCTGCAAAGAGAGCGCGACAAACGCGCTGAACAAGCCGTTTGGGACTACCGATTCGGCGTACCCGGACGCGGAAGCTTTTTACGACGAGATCAAAGCGGAGCGGTCGAAGCTTGAATATACGCCCTCTCAAGGTTTCTGGAATTCGACGGACGCCAATTACCCGACGACGGTCATCACGACCAACGCGTCGCTCTCGCCCAAGTTCGCCGCCACGCCGAGGTTTTCGCGCCTCGCTTTACCCGCGGGGACTCTTATCGAGATAGCCGACGGATACTACTACCGACCCGAAGGCTGGACGGGCGATTCCAAAATGTCGACCAGGCCCGGAAACGTTTCGACGAAATACGTTTTTGCCGACGAAAAGTGGTGGGCGGATTTTTCGACGCGCGCGTTCAATATCGCCAAGAATAACGGCGATCCGATAACGCCCGACGAGGCGAAAGCCGCGCTCACGCTGTGGGTGAGAGCGGATAACGGATACGCCGAGCTTGCCGATTACGGCTTGAGAAAGGGCTTTTACAACGCGAAGGAAAAGTACGAGTTATTGTCCGCCGAAGAGAATCCGTCCAGCACGTTCGCGACCAAAACTTTCGTCGCGACCAGGCATCTTACAAGGGAAGATTTGCCCGTGGGTTCGCTGATCTATCTTAAGAGCGGATACAAATACCGCCCCGACGGCTGGGAAGAAGAAGGCGTGGCGCTCTCGTCAACGCGCCCCGGCGAAGAGACCGCCGCGTGGATCTACGTGAACGAAGAGTGGTGGGGAAACTTTAAGGTAAGGGGATTCAACATCAAACGCGCCGACCAGAGCGAACTGTCGATAGAAGACGCGGCTTCGGCTCTGAAGATATATATTCCCGTAAGCGAATAAAAAGCGCGAAGAAAAACGGACCGATATTCGGTCCGTTTTTTTATTCGCTCAATTGGTTTTTACGGTTTCCCGCTCTTCTTCCTCGTCGTCAGGCACGAGCGCGGCGGCGTTCCGCTTATTGAGTTTGTCGATAAGTCTTACAAGGCGCGGGCGGTTGTAGCGCTGTATAATAACGAAAGGCATGTTGGCTGCCGCCCAAAACGCCGTCATTATCACGCCGCCCAATCCGCGCCACAAAACGAGACAAACGAGCCCGAGCAGGATCTCGGATTTGTGTACGAATTCCGCGCGGCAGGTTTCGCGGACCAGCAAAGGCAGCTTATCCGCTTCGCTCTCGGCGAGTTTTTTGGAAAGGAGTTTTTTGGGGAGCAGGCGGCTCATGTCGGGCACGCGGTCTTTCCACTTGTTTATACCTATCTTTTCGTAAATTTTGCCGTTTTTTTCCCACTTGTACGGCACGTAAATGAAGAATTTTGCGTTCAGCAAAAAGTCGGGCAGGTGCAAGCCCGCTCCGAACATAACCGCCGCTACGGCTATCAGATATAACGAACACCTGACGAAGCCCATTTATCACTCCATGTGCCGGGATGTCGATATTTTCCGATTTTACGCTTATAGTTTAACTTAAGTATATAGAAAAGATATGGTATAATAGTGAAAAAGCCGTGAAAAAGACGAAAACCCGGAAATAATTCGCGTCGCCGTATCGGTCAACTTGTTTACAATCGGTTTATTTTGTGGTATAATAAAGAAAAATTTTTCGTTCGGCTTGGTCGGCGACCAAAGGTATTTACATGAATTACGATCAAATTTACGCGCGTCTTGCCGTAGTCAAAGGCGTGGCGCTCAGGAAAGGACAACCGCTCTATGTTTCGGCTTCGGTCGAAGTTTACGAGTTCGTGCGCGAAGTAGTCGCCGCCGCTTACGAGGCGGGCGCGGGTAAAGTTACCGTAGCGTACGACGACGCTTGCGTAACGAAAGCGAGATTTGAGAGCGAAACGAAAGAGAGCGTCGAAAATATCGACGAGTGGGAGATCGCTCAGAAAAATTATATCGCCCGTTCCGGCGCCGCGTATCTGCGGATACTCAGCGACGACCCCGACGTCTTTGCCGAATGCGACGGCGACAAGATCACCGCGCTTTCGCGTGCGCGCCACAGAGCGTTTACCGAGTTTTACGATATGAGCAAAGGCAACGCCTTCAAGTGGTGTCTTATCGGCTATCCGTCAAAGGCGTGGGCGGCAAAGGTTTTTCCGGGAGCGAAAAACGCCTACGACAAACTCAAGGACTGTATTTTCCGCACTATGCGCGTTTACGAGCCCGATCCCTTCGCGGCGTGGGACGAGCATTGCGCGGCTCTTTTGAAGCGCTGCGAATATCTCAACGCAATGCAGTTCGACGAGTTTGAATACACTAACGCTTCCGGTACCGACTTAAGGGTCGGAATGCCGGAAAATTACGTTTTTTCGGGCGGCGGCGAATACGACGTCAACGGCGATTACTTTATCGCCAATATGCCTACCGAGGAAGTTTTTTCCGCGCCGCACAGGCTCAAGGTAAACGGCACGGTCCGCGCTTCTATGCCGCTCGTGCACGACGGTAAAACGGTCAGGGACTTCTGGTTTGCTTTTAAGGACGGCAAAGTCGCCTCTTATTGGGCGAAAGAAGGCAAAGAGGTGCTCGACGGAATACTGGGGACCGACGAGGGAGCGAACTATCTCGGCGAAATAGCCATGGTAGGCTACGATACGCCGATACGTATGCTCGATACGCTGTTTTACAATACGCTTTACGACGAGAACGCAAGCTGTCATTTCGCGCTCGGCGCGGCTTATCCGACGTCGGTCGCGGGCGGCGAAAAAATGAGCAAAGAGGAGCAGGATAAAGCCGGTCTCAATTATTCGCTCGAGCACGTCGACTTTATGGTCGGCACCGCGGATCTTAAGATAGTCGGGATAAAGGACGGCAAGCGCTATCCGATATTCATTGGCGGCAATTTCGTAAAATTCGATTAAAAGGAGCAAAATGAAAAGTACGTCGGTTTCTTCTCTCTGGCAGGGCTACGACCGCAAGGCGATACCGCTCGATACGCGCGTAGTCAAGACGTTCGACGAGAAGAAATGCACAACCGAATACGTATTCTTTAACGGCGAGGCGACCGTACAGGGCTGCACCCGCGTTTTCGGTATGTACTTTCGCAACAAAACCCCCAACGGCGCGAGCATAATCGTCATGAACGACGTAACCGCGCCTTTCGAGCGCAAGCACGTCGACCTTTTCCTTCTTCGCGGTTATCACGTGCTCTTGCTCGATTACGCGGGCAAGCGCGAAGACAAAGGCTATTATACCGTGTACCCGGATTCCCTGTCGCTCGCCAACTACTACATGGATCCTGACTGCGTAGTCAAAACGTCGTCGCGGCTCAAGTCCACCTGCTGGTACGTGTGGACGACGGTAATGCTCCGAGGCATAACTTTTTTGGAGAGCCTTCCCGAAACCAATCCCGGGAAAATAAACCTTTTCGGAGAGAAGATGGGCGCGTTTCAGGTATGGAAAACGGTTTACGTCGAGCCTAACGTCTGCTGCGGCGTGGCGCTCAACAATTCGGGCTATATCGCCAAGCCTTTCGACGAAGACTCGTCGTTCTTCTTCCAGACGTGTCTCGACAATATCAACTACGCTCAACAGATCTCCGTTCCCGTGCTCATTCAGGTTTCCACCAACGCCACCGACAACTCGATGGACTACATGAACAACCTTTACACCGTCATCAAGAGCAGCAAGTGTAAATTCTCCATATCCGAGCGCTCGAACGACGAAATAGGATTTTACCAAAAAGACAATATCGAAATTTTCATGTCGTATTTCAATTTCGGCAAGACGGTTTTGCCTTTCTACCCGGAGATAAAGCCGCGCCAGACCGGGCACGATCTTTACTACGACGTAAAGGTCGACGAGAGCATGGAGGTCGAGGAGATCGAACTGCTCGTGTCGCAGGGTATCGAAAACGACGCGTACAAGAACTGGCACTCGTACAAAATGTCCGCTACCGACGTCGGATATACCGCCAAGGTAAGCGTGGCGGACAACCGCGAAGAAATTTCCGCGTTCGTCAACGTCAAGTACAAGAATTCGCTTAGCGTTTCGAGCGAAATCATCAAGAATATCCCGCTTCTTATCGGCGTCAAGAATTCGCCCATTACGCGCACGAGGCTTCTTTATACTCCGGAGTACGGTCTGGACGAGTGGACGTCGCTCAAGGGCATGAACGTCGACGAACCGATACTCAAGATGCGCAAAGGCTATCTGGGCATTCCGGGGGTTTCGTCGCTGTCGAATTCTCTTACGACGTTCAAACTCGGCGATCCGTCCTTTTCGGGCGTAAACAAATCCACGCTTCAGATACTGTTTTATTCCAAGAAAAATCAGACGATAATTTTTACCGTGACAAAACAGGACGGCAACTCGTTTACGGAGTATTATTACAGTACGGCGCTGTTCGCCAACTCCGAATGGGTAAAACTCGATCTGTCGGCGGATATGTTCAAGTCGATGGGCGGCACGCTCGAAAACTGGGATAATATAGTGGCTTTTACCGTAGAAAGCGAAGCGCAGATAATAGTCAATTCGCTGATTTGGATAGGGTGATCCGCAGGCCGCAAAGCGCGGCGAACTCAAAAATCGGGAGACTGTTTGGATTTTAGTGGAAAATTTATTAGACAAACCGCGCAAAACTTGGTATAATACTCTAATCAACGTCCTGCTCAACGTGCTTATCGTAATAATGCTGGCGCTTATTTTACTTTTTGCGTTCGTGACTCCCGTGACGGTAATGGGCAAAAGCATGAACGACACGCTCTCGGACGGTCAGTCGATCGCGGTGTCGCGGCTCAAGCCTTCGTCGGTAAAGGTAGGAGATATCGTCATTATCGGCGACGTCGTGATAGGCGGAAAGAAAGAAGACATCGTAAAGCGCGTGGCGGCTACGGCGGGCGACGAGATCGCCTTTGCGTACACGGGCGAATCCGACGGCAACGGCAGGCCGGTAATCGCGCTGTACAGGAAGAAGAGCGAAAAGTGGCAAAGAGCCGACGAGAAGTACGTCAAGGAATCTATGACCGACGCGCGGTTCAACGCTTCGGACGTCAACTTGAGCGCCGACGCGATAACAAGGACGATAAAGCTCGGCGCAAACGAAGTGTTCGTAATGGGCGACAACCGCAACAACTCGACCGACTCGCGCCTGCTCGGCGCGTTCAATATCTCGCAGGTCAAGGCGAAAATGCTCTTCGACATATCCGCCGACCCCGTAATGGACTTTATTTTCAACAAACTATGTGCATTTCTAAAAGGAGACAGTATAAAAAATGATTAAGATTTCCACCGACTCGATGAGCGATCTCGACTATTTGTTTGAGCAAAACGACATTGCCGTAATGCCTATTTTCGTAGTGCTCGGCGACGAAACCAAACCCGACAACGAAGTCAAACCCGAGGACGTTTACGCGCACGTAGCCAAGACCAAACAGCTTCCGCACACTTCCGCGCGCAACGAATACGACTACGAGGAATTCTTCAAGTCGCTTACCGCGGACGGATCCGAAGTCGTACATATCGCGTTTTCGTCCGAGCTTTCGACCTGCTGCAACAGCGCGATCGCCGCGGCGAAAAACGTCAAGGGCGTACACGTAGTCGATTCGCTTTCGCTCTCGACCGGAAGCGGGCTTTTGTGTATGCGCGCGGTGGACCTCGTAAAGCAAGGCAAAACCGCCGAAGAAATCGTCGAAAATCTTACCAAAGCGGTACCCGCCGTTCAGGCGTCGTTTATCGTCACGACGATGGAGTATTTAGTCAAGGGCGGCAGATGCAGTCAGCTCGCGTCGTTCTTCGCTTCGGTCCTCAAAATCAACCCGATGCTTCAACTCGTCGGCGGCAAAATAGTGGTCGGCGCGAAATACCGCGGCAATATGCAGGTCATAGGCGAGAGGTACGTCAAGGATATCCTCAAGCAGTACGACCACCCCGACAAAACGCGGATATTCATTACGTACACCAAGAATACGCCCGAGGCGCTCGTCGACAAGATAGAGCAAACGGTGCGCGAGAATTCGGACTTTAAGGAAATAATCCGCACGTACGCGGGCACGACCGTAACCTGTCATTGCGGAGCGGGCACGATCGGAATACTGTATATCAATGACGGAGAATAAAAACATAAGCGACGCTTTGAGAGATCAAAGCGTCGCTTTTGGTAAAAGAAACTTAACACGTGTATATTTATCGTCCGCTTTAGAAGTTAACGCGGCGGGCGCAGATACAATAAAGGAAAAGATTTTATGATAAAGATTACTACGGATTCGACCAGCGATATGGACTATCTTGCCGCCGAGCGCGGAGTGGAAGTCATGCCGCTCAACATAATTCTCGGCGACAAAACGGGCTACGACGGAGTGGACGTTTTTCCGAGCGACGTTTACGAATATACCGAGCGCACCGGACAGGTCCCGCATACCGCCGCGCGCAACGCTCAGGACTACGAAGAATTTTTCGCGCGGCTTACTAAGAGCGGCGACGAAGTGATACATATCGCGTTTTCGTCCGAGCTTTCGACGAGCTGCGCCTGCGCCCGCGCCGCCGCGGAAAAGGTAAAAGGCGTGAGAGTTATCGACTCCAAGAACCTCTCGTGCGGCAGCGCCCTGCTCGTTATGCGCGCGCTCGATATGGTCGAAGAAGGGCTTAGTGCCGACGAGATCGAAAAACGCGTCGGCGCGCTCGTCGACAAAGTGCAATGCTCCTTTATCGTCACGACGATGGAGTACCTGCACAAAGGCGGCAGATGCTCGCTTATTTCGTCGCTCGTCGCCACCGCGCTAAAACTCACTCCGTGTCTTCAGCTCGTCGGCGGCAAAATTTTGGTCGGCGCCAAGTATATGGGCAATATCATCAAGACAGGGGAGCGGTACGTCAAGGATATTCTCAACCAATTCGACCGCCCCGACAAGCGCCGCGTGTTCGTCGCCTGCACCGAAGGCACCGATCCGCGCCTTTACGCCGCCGTCAAGAACACATTGCTCGCCAACTCTTCCTTCGACAGCGTGATCGAGGTCCGCGCCGGCACCACGATAACCTGCCATTGCGGCAAAGGCACCGCCGCCATTTACTACATAAACGAATAAATAAACAACCCCCGTCTCGGAATAACCGCGGCGGGGTTTTGCCATTGACAAAGACAAGACTAAAGTGGTACAATATACCTACAACGCTGGGGGCAGAGTAACTACTACCGTACTGTCATCTTGAATTATAAGAGGAATAAATGGATAAAAAACAGAAAAAGAAGATAGCAACCGAACTCTTTTTAAGTATGCTGGCTACTGCAATCGTGACTACGCTTTCCGTGGTTATTTTGCTTCTAAGCGTTTTGGGGAGATAGTATGGAAACGTATAGCAAAAAGGGTCTGTTGATTTTTCTTATAACTTTTTTTACGATGGCGGTAAATCTGGCTTTTGCAATAAAATGTTATACCAAAGTTTCTTCCGCTTTTTATCTCGCCGTTCTAATCGTTAACATCTTAGCTCTTGTTTTAAATGTGGCTTTATTTGCTGTTTATTTTGTCAAATTGCGTACGCTCTCCCCCAAAGAAAGAGACGGCAATAATAAAGAATAAAACGGAAAGCACCGAGACGCCTTTGGAAAGAAATTTGGAGGGAACTTTTTAAATGATTTTAAGTAAATATATCTTGGCGGCAGAAAAAAAGGCTTTCTCGGAACCGGAAGTAATCTCTTTTCAAGTAGATGATTGGAAAATATTAGAGAAGTTTTCTTATCGTATTAAAGAAAAAAAACATTTTACCGATGTTTGGGAGGATATTTTAGACCAGCTAAATGATTTTACGGTTAATCAAAAAACTGACGTTAATTTATTCTTAACGCCAAAAACTTTAGATAATCTTATACAGGAAAACGTGTTATTAAGTACGCTGTCCCACATGGATTTACCTACAAAATATCTTATCAAAATTTATGAAAAAAACAATAAGAATTTCGAAGGTTTAATTACTGTTTATTTGCGATATATAGAAAATCATGATACGGAGAATTTGCTTGCATTATCAAAGACGCATCACAACAATTTCGTTATGGCATATGTTTGCTTAAAAATCGGAAATGAATGTAAAGAAGTTAAAATCCTATATGATAGTATAACTGACGAAAAGTATAAAAAACTCATAAAGAAGGCAAAAACGCAGTCAAACGATACGGAACGATACTTTATTGAATTATTTTCGCTAAAATAAAAATGTGTCAACCCCCGCTCCTATTTTCGGAGTGGGGTGGCTGTTGACAAAGGCAATCAGGAGTAGACTTTGAAGAAATGCGCAACAAAGCTTGGTATGTTCTTAAAAAAATAATTTGGTGGATAACAAGGAACAACTAAACAGGACGTCGATATACGAATGGAATTATTGAAACTATTATTAGAGAGCTGGATGATGTTTTTTCTTTCAGATAGCCGTCGTAATAGTGCCGGCGGTGGAAGTTGGATAAATTTTTTAGTTGTAGCTCTAACGGCTTTTGCGACTCTTGGATTATGGTTTTTGGCATACGAGATATTCGAGTTCAAACTTAATTGCCATTATTGGAGAAGCAAAGTTTTCGCGACCATCTTCGTAATAGTAGCGTGGATAGTGTTTATCGCAATCTGCATATTCGTCGGATAGCAGTAAAAAAGCTCTGCAGCCAACATTATGAAAACAAACAGTTTAATGACGCATTAAAACAGTGCCATGTTACAGATAAAAATATAGCAAAAAAAATACACCGCAAAATCACAAAAAGGACTATTCATATTGGGAAATTGTTGAAATAATAAAAAAGTATTTAGGGTTGTTTTAAAATGAAAGAAAAATATAAAAAAACAATATCTCCTACACACATCGTTCCGACTATTATTGATAATTTTTACGGAGCCGAATTTAGTCTGATACACCGCGCGTGCAATATGGTAATGCTTACTTTTACAGCCAAAAACGGTGAAGAATATCAGTTGCACGTTCAGTGTCATTTCAGGATTACTCTTGGCGATAAAGTTTTGCTTGATACCGACGCGCTGTATACCAAAAGCACTAAAATACAAAACGAAGAAAACGTGGAATATGACATAATAGGCAATACTCTTTTTGACGAAATAGTGGACAAAAAGTCGGATTTGTTTTTGGCCGGTAAAGTCGAAGAAATCAGATACGATGAAGGCGATTTACGCCTTGTTTTAAATAGCGGCATCAAGATAGACGTTTTCAAAAACGTTACCGAGTACGAAAACGAAGTGTACCCTGCGTATCCGCGAGAGAATTATCGGATATTCCGCGTACGCGAAGATTTGGAAGACTCTGATCTTGTAGTTTGACAGGCTTTTTTAACAACGAAAACCCGAAAACTTGGCTACCACCCGCTCCTATTTTCGGAGCGGGGGTTTGCTAAAGTATCAGATTTTGTGGTTTACGTGGAGAAGTATTTTGCCGATATTCTTATTGTTCCGCATTTCGGCTTGCGCTTCTTCGACCTGCTCGATATCGAAAACCTTGTAGATCTCGGGCGAAATTTCCCCGCTCGCAAAGAGCGGAAAGAATTCGGCTGACAGGCGCGAGAGAATGTCGTGCTTGACTTCGTTGGTGCGGGCGCGCAGCGTACTGCCGATAAGGCGCAGAGCCTTCTTGTACGCGATACGCATATCGAATTCGCTCGTATCTCCGCCCATAGTGGCGATACATATCCACCTGCCGCCGCGGCCCAGCATAGCGAAAAGTTTGCCCGCGTCGTTGCCGCCCACGCTGTCGATAACGAGGTCGACGGGGTTTTGCTCAAAGGCGGCGAAGAGGCTTTCGGTCTTGAGATTGACGATAACGTCCGCGCCGAATTTCTTGATCGCTTGTTTTTTCTCTTCGCTTCTTACCGAAGCAATTACTTTTGCGCCGTACGCCTTGGCAAGCTGAGTTACGGCTATTCCCACGCCGCTCGCGCCCGCCGTCACGTAGACGGTTTCGCCTTTTTGGAGTTTGCCTTCCACGAAGAGATTAAGGTACGCGGTGCAATAGACTTCGGGGATCGCCGCGCCCACGCGCGTATCGATACCTTTTGGAAGCGGCAAAACGAGCCCGTAAGGCACGGCTACGAATTCGGAATAACCGCCGCCGCCGAGCAGCGCGCAAACCTTGTCGCCGAAGCGCAGAGACGAGTTGTTTTTCGCCTCTTCGCTCATATCGTACACCTCGCCCGCGACTTCGAGCCCCATTACGTCCGGCCAGCCGGGCGGCGGGGGATAAATTCCGTCGCGCTGCATAAGGTCGGCTCTGTTCATGCCCGCGTAGTCGACCTTGATTATTATTTCGCCGCTCTTGAGAGCGGGGTACGGAACGTCGGTCAGAAGCGGCGTTTTGTCTTTTACGATAACGGTTTTCAATGTTTTCTCCTTTATTTAAGAAGCCCGCAAGCCTTGAGCACGACGTCGTGGAGTTTTTGCTCGTAGTCCGGTGTAAAGGGGTTTTGCTTGCCCTGCGTGCATTCGTAGAAGTCGCGCATCATTTTGTCGTAGCGGGTGGTGGGGCCGTAAGTTTTGATCGGCGCGCGGTGATCCCACTCGGCTCCGCGATCGCTTAATAGATTTACGCGCATATCCGAGTACATATTGCCCTTGACGTAGTATTCGGTGGGGCAGATCTCTATCGTGCCTTCGGTGCCGGTAATTACCACCTGACGGCGCATAAGCCCGCCGCATTCGCGCGCCGAAGCCTTGGCGTAGCCGAAAGCGTTGTCGTATTTAAGCACTACCGCGCCAACGTCTTCGGGCTTGTTTTCTCCCTCGTAGGTCGAGAAATTGAGCGGAATAACTTCCTTCGGGAAGCCCAAAAACCTTACTATTATATCTATAAGGTGGCAGCCCAAAAAGTTCATCATGCCGCCCTCGAACTTACCCAGCCACTTGCGCTTGTCGTCCTGATGATAGCAGCCCATTTCGGTCTCTACGGAGTAAACTCTGCCCAACTTCCCGCTCTTTACTATCTCGAAGGCTTCGTCGAGCGCCATGTTGTAGCGGTACATATACCCGGTGTGGAATTGTTTGTCCGACTTCTTGGCGAGCGCTATCATTTCGTCGAACTCTTGCTTGTTTTGACCGCCCGGCTTGTCCATATGCACGTGCAAGCCTTTCTTGATAAACTTTATCGCGTGGGTGGACAGGTAATTGTCTTCGCACTCCACGGCGACCGCGTCGAGATCGTCCATGGCGAGTATTTCGTCGTATGAATACTGCTTTACCTTGGAGTAAATTTTGCCGTGCTTAGGGCGTTCGGGATCGTCTTCGGGCGTAAGGCACCAGCCAACGAGATCGTAAATGTCGCTGAGGCGATACAAGGCGTCGAGCGTAGCGCCCGCGTGATCGTGTCCCACGCCAACCATGGCTATACGTAATTTTTTCATAGTTTCCTCCAGTCAAACCGCACCATAAGCGGGAAATTTTTGTCGTTTACGAGTCTGTCGTACACTTCTTTGCACTCGTTGGGCGCAAAGACCGGACCGAGCATCGAGGCAATATCGAACCTGCCGGTAGAGACGAGCGCAATGAGAGTCTTAAGGTCGTCGCGATGAGTAAAGTAATGCTCGTGCGATTCACTGCTCGGCCGCGCGTTGGTGTGCGCGCCGATAAGAGTAATGCCCGGACAATGCACTTTGCGGTAGTAGTCTATCGTAAAGTTCTTGTCGCGGGTGCAGCCGAGAAGCGCGACTCTGCCGAACTTCGCCATGCAGTCGAGCGTTTCGTCGAGTCCCGCGCCCACGCCGGTCACTTCGACAGCCGCCTTTACGCCGCCGCCCGAAACTTCCTTTACCTTTGCGGCGAAGTCGGGATCGAAGGGATCGAAAGCGTAATCCGCGCCGCCGCGCAGCGCGTCTTCGCGGCGCTCCTTTACCGGATCGCACGCTATTACGGGTATCGCGCCCATAAGACGAGCGAGGCGCACGGCGTACTGACCGAGAAGCCCCAAGCCCATTACCATGCACGGCTCGCCTATCTCGAGACGGGTTTTTCTCAGCGCCGCGAGCGGGAACGTACCGATAAAGAGCGGAGCGGCTTGCTCGAGCGGCATATCGTCCGGGATCTTAACCGCCTGTGAAGCGCTGATGTAATTGTATTCGCTATGAACGGTCCAGAAGCACGCGACTTTGTCGCCTTCCTTAAGGTCTTTTACGCCCTCGCCGACTTTTACGACCACGCCCGCCGTCGAATAGCCCAGACACCTCGGGAATTTTACGCAGGGCGCGTTGGTGCCCGCGACCGTGTCGTTGCCGGTAATGTTGGCTTTTTCCGTGCCGGGGCTTACGACCGAAAACTCGGTCTTGACTATTATTTTGCCCGCCTCGGGAACGTCGGGGATCTCGCTGTCGAGAAGCTCGGCGGTATTGACCGCCGTAAATATTATTTGTTTGCGTTTCATAATTTCCTCCGTATGGAATCGATACTTATATTATACATTGCGCGCCGCCGAAAAAACAAGGCGCAATACTGCAAAAACAATAACTATTCTGTATTTTTGCGCTATTTCGCCTCGGCGTGAACGTAGAGACCGGAAGAGAGCATATCTTCGAGAATAGAGAAAATAACGTCCTTCGTCTCGTTGAATTTTTCGTCGGACTTGAGGCTTTCGGCTATTATTCCCCACAGACCGTTGCAAAACAGCGCCGTAAGCTGCGGTATAGGGTACTTGGGCTTCATGGTCGCGTGGTGGTGGTCCATGTACGTAGATACGTTTTCGGACACGTAGCGGTAAAAGGTCGAGAAAAGATACGGGTTGCGGTCGGCTACGGCGTTGGAGAAAAAGTCGTAGTGATTGCGGCACAGATCGAGTATGGCGATCACCATATTCTTGTAGCCGCTCATATCGTCGAGAGAGGGGTTGGTGGACGACTGGAGCGAGTGGTATTCGTTTATCGCTTCGGTAAAGAAATCCTTAAACATTTCGTCCACGAGCGCGTATTTGTCCGCGTAATAGTTGTAGAAAGTTATGCGGCTCGTTTCGCCCTCGGTGCAAATATCCGTCACCGTTATTTTCTCAAACTTCTTGGTCTTAAGCAACCGCGTGAGCGTGGCTTTGAGGTTGCGTTTGGTCTTGACGACGCGTTTGTCTGTCATAAAAAATCCCCCTATGGGTAAATAATTACGCAAAACCGTAAAATCCGTAAATAAGATCCCGATCCGCGTTTTACGTATAATATTTTACCACTTCCGGGAAGATAAGTAAAGCGTTGCACGGATATTTGCGAGCGCGTTTTTTCGCGCAAAAAAACGAAAACGCTTGCCAAACTCCCGCGCGTGCGTTATACTTAAATAGTCGCCCGTAGAGGCAAAAAGGAGAGGGGAAATCGGAAGAAATGCTTATCACGGATAAAAGCCTGTTTGGCAAATTCGGCGAAAAAATGCGTATATGGCAGGGCATTCCGTCGCTTACCGTCACGAAAAACGGAAAAATATTCGTGACCTGGTACAGCGGAAGCTGGTCGGAGCGCAACGGTAATTATTGTCTTTTGTACCGCTCGGACGGGCAAAAGTGGGACGATCTCGTCGCCGTCGCCTACGCGGGCGAAAACGCGCGCTGCTACGACGCGGCGCTGTGGACGGATCCCAAGGGACGGTTGTGGTTTGTGTGGAGCGTGATGCCGTCGCTCGATATCTTTGCGAGCGTGTGCGACGATCCCGACGCGGAAAAACTCGTTTTCGGCCCCGTCCGCAAGATAGGCGAGGGCGTAATGATCAACAACCCCACGGTTTTGTCCTCCGGCGAGTGGCTTTTCCCGATAGCCATGTGGAAGCAAAGCGTAGTGCCTTTTAAGGGCATAAAGGTCCCGGACGGCGGGCTTGCGTACTGCGTGGTAAGCCGCGACGAAGGCAAGACCTTTGAGACGGCGGGCGGCGTTGACTACCCGGACAGACAATTTGACGAACACCGTTTCGTCGAGCTCAGCGACGGCACGGTCAGAATGTATATACGCGGCTTTCACGGCATAGCGCAGGCGGATTCGACCGACAAGGGCAGGACGTGGCACGACGTAAGGCGTACGGGATTGGTTTCGCCGTCGTCGAGGTGCTTTGCGACAAAGCTGAAATCGGGTAATATTCTGATGGTTTACAACTCTTCGCCGCGCAGAACCAATATGACCGCGATACTTTCGCGCGACGACGGCAAAACGTGGGAAGGCGGGCTTATTCTCGATACCCGCGCGGACGTTTCGTACCCCGACGGCGCGCAGGACGAAAACGGCTTAATTCACGTAACATACGACTGCGAGCGCGGCGGCTACGTCGACAGTCTGGACAAGGCGCTCAAGTTTAAGCGCGAAGTGCTGTACGCGGCTTTCAGGGAAGAAGATATTATCGCCCGCGGCCCGGTAAGCGCCGATTGCCGGCTCGGCGTAGTAATAAGCAAGCTCGGCGAATACGAAGGACCTACTCAAGGCATATATATCAAGGACTAAAGGAGAAAAACATGAACAGAAAACTCGGAATAGTGGCGGACTGTCTCAAGGAAGTAAAACCCGCCGACGCGCTCGATCTTATCGCCGATACGGGCTTCGAGACCGTTTTTACCGGCGTAGTCGACGAGTGCGGTCTTGGCGAGATCAAAAACAAATGCGACAAGCTCGGACTTGAGCTCGAATTCGTGCACGCGCCGTTTAAGGGCATCAACAATATGTGGCTCGAAGGCGACGAATACCTTACGGTTTACAACGGTATGAAAGAGAGTATTTACTCGTGCCACAGCTGCGACGTAAAGTCGACCGTATGCCATATTTCGAGCGGCTGGCTCGCGCCGCAGATAAACGACCTCGGACTCAGCCGCTTTGACGAGCTGGTGGACCTTGCCGTCAAGCAAAACGTCACTATCGCCTTCGAAAACTTACGCAAAGCCGGCAACGTAACGTATTTTACCGACCGATACGACGGCGTGGAGCAGGTGCGTTTTTGCTACGACTGCGGCCACGAGCATTGTTATACCGAGCACGTGCCTTTCGTGGATATTTTCGCGGACAGGCTTATCTGCACGCACCTTCACGACAATTTCGGCAGGAGCAAAACCGACCGTATGGCGGACGGCGACCTGCACTTGCTGCCCTTCGACGGCAACGTCGACTACCGCAAGATGATAGACAAGCTCGACGAGTACGACTACCGCGGCTCGCTCATGCTCGAAGTCTTCGACGGAATGAGCCGAAAGTACCTCGATTGGGGGCGCGAAAAGTTTGTCAAAGAAGCCTTTGAGAGAGTAAGCAAAATAAACTCGTTTTCGCGCAAGTAAAGAATAAGAAAAAAAGAAAACCGTTCGGGATCCGAACGGTTTTTCGTATTTTACTTTTTGCCCTTTGCGAATGAAGACGGGGACTGACCGACGTCTTTCTTAAAAGCGGACGAGAAATATTTTTCGTCGTTAAAGCCGGATTTTGCGGCGACCTCGCTTATCGAAATGCAGCCGTAAGAGAGGAGTTTGCACGCGTAGTCGATGCGAAGGCGCTGGAGATACTCTTTGGGAGTCATCGCAAAGCGCTCTTTGAATACGCGGCGGATATACACTTCGCTCACGTTGAATTTTTCCGCGACGTTTGTCACGGTAAAACTTCCGTCGTTAAAAGAATCCTCAATATACTTGCGGATCTTGTCGGCGAGAGCGGAATCCTTGAATGAGAAATCGTCCGCCTCCATAAAGCCGAGTATCGCGTAAAACAGCACCATCGTCTTGAAGTAATAGCCGACTTTTTTGCCCTGCCAGGTGGAGAGCATACGTTCGAAGTATTCGATATAGTTGTGGTTGTCGGTCGAAAAGACCTTGATGTCGAAGCGGTTGTATTCGACGAGATCGAACTGCACCTCGATCACGTGTTCCTTTTTCGCGGTGTGCGAGTACTCCAGGCCCGCCGGAATAAAAACCATATCGCCCATTTCCGCGCGCACGGTATTGCCGCCCACGGAGTACGAGCTGTCCGAGTCGGTGAGAATGGCGAGCGTGCAGAATTCGTTCGACTGAGCCTTTTTGACCGTTCCGGTCTGCGTGTAGTCCAGAACGTCCTGAATTTTTACGGTTATGTTCTCCATATTCTTATTATACAACAAAAAATCGTCAAAATCAATTCTTTTTTCAAAATAGGTTCAATTTTCGAAACAACGCGGAAAAAACGCGTATAGCGTTGACAAGGCGGTAAAAAATATAGTATAATACTATCGGGATATGCGTGCATAGTTCAATGGTAAAACGAGTGCTTCCCAAGCATTAGTCGCGAGTTCGATCCTCGTTGCGCGCTCCATACCCAAAGGGACGC
>CACZPH010000049.1 GCA_902783025.1 uncultured Eubacteriales bacterium
CCCCTGCCATAAGAAAAGGCGTCCGTTTGGACGCCTTTCTGTATGACTTAAATAATAAAAACAGAGACGCGATAGCGGCGGCAGCTTTATGCCGCCTTTGGACCGTCCGCTATGCGTGCGGTCGCGAACATCCGCAACTTTTAGTCGCGGACGTCTCATCTATGCTCCCCTGCCATAAGAAAAGGCGTCCGTTTGGACGTCTTCTATGGCAGGGGAGACGCGATTCGAACACGCAACCTACGGTTTTGGAGACCGCTACTCTACCGTTGAGCCACTCCCCTAAAGAGCATTATAATTATAAATCAAAAATCCCGAATAGTCAAACGATTTTCCCCAAAAAATCACTTATATACAAAAATAGTAGGAAAGAAACATCTCTTTCCTACTATTTGATGATTAAATCGCTTCTATATGATAATTCCTGTACTTACAGTTAGCGGTATGCTGATAGAATTCTATCCTTGTAACATCGCCGGCGGGAACGGTACGCTCAAGGCATTTGATATCGTCTACCCAAACGGTCATAGTCGTCCCCTTCTTACGGATCTTATATCTATGAGTGCCGTAATTCAAAGTCGTATGACCTTCAAAAGCCGATTCGTCGCTTACTTTAGTCAGCCAGATTACCGAAGTATTGTTCTTCAGAACGCGCAGTACGTAGTTGGACGTCGACGAACCGTTTTGGTATACGAATTTAACGTGATACTGATACGAGCTGCTGTAAACGTTGATACCGTTATTTATCAGCGTATAAGTCATCTCGAAGTCGCCGTACGGGTTTTCCTCAACGTGAGGATTAAGCGAGCCGTTGCCCTCAAAGTATTGATTACACTCAAACGTCGTTCCTTCGTTATCGTCTTCGGACTCCGGTAAAATTCCGAGAATATCGGCGGACGTCGTACGGAACCAGTTATATCTGTTTTTAAGATACGAGCGTATGTTGTCCATGCGGGTTTTGATAGTGGACATCGACATAGTCCACGCCCACCTTGAACGCATATCGGTAATAAAGGGTTCGATCATCGAGTATAATTCGTTGAGTTTTGCGTCTACGCGGCTTTCCTCGAATACGACCGTCGCAATATATTCGATGCGATTGTAAAGGCGCTGACGGAATTTTTCGTTGCAAAGCAGTTTTTTGAACATCAGATAGTTAGGATATCCGCCGTTAGACGAAATATATTTCGAGCCTGTCATGGCAAGGCGATTATTGATCTTCGGATTATTAGTGGAGAAAACCATATCCGCGTCGTGCATCGAAAATCTCAGTCTTCCGTCGGTATAGAAAGGGTTGTTCCTATCAAAGGTCTTTACGCGCCACATACGGAAGTTGTTGCCGTTTTGCATAAAGTCCCAGTTATCGGCGTAAGCTTCGACCAAAACAAGATCTATAAAACTGTCGATATCCACGTATTTTGCCTCAAATTCATCGAATACCGAATCAAGAGCAAAGTTTTGAGTGTTGAGGTAATCGCTGAATTCGGCGTAAAAGGCGTTCCAGTCGTCAACGTCGCCGTCTGATAGGACATATCTGCTCGTGTAGTCGATATACTCGACTTCGCTTTTCTTTACGTGAAAATTAGTCGAGTAATATGCGTCCGAGTAATGTTCGCGCATTGCGTAATAGCCCCAGTATTCGCCGTTAAGGAATACGGTAACCGGTCTATAAGCGGTCGTTGTAAAATTAGTCATACCTCTGCAGATTTGCTGAACAAATACGTCGTTAAGACACGTGCTGTTGTTGGCTCCGTCATAGTTGCTGCCGCCGTTGGTAAGGCGGAACCGCGAGAAAGTATTGAGAAGTGTTTTTTCGTCGCCCGTATATACGTCGTCGCCGAACACGTCGAATACAATCGCGTCCTGTTTGTTGCCGACTTCATCTTTTGCGAAATTAAGATGCAGCGTCCTTTGCGGCCAGCCTCTTGACCAGCCTCCGCCGATCTTGACTTGAGAGTTGACGGAGAAACTTTCGCCGCTCGGATCGAAAAATTCCATATTAACGCGCTTTGCTATATCCGACCTGATGTTGTTGTACAATCCGTCGCCGGTGCCGTTGTTAAGATTGTCAAACCAATCCGAATAAGGCATATTGAGCGAAACGACGGGATAATTGAAATAATACGATTTAGTTGACGAAACGAGATAGGTAAACGGCGCGGAATAATACTCTTCGTCTCCGAATACAACTACAGCCTTAAAGACCGTTGCAAGCGGAATTATGGGATATGCGCCGGGTTTTTGAATACTGTTTATATATCCGCTGTGCTGATTCTTGCCGCCCGAATCCCAAGAAAGCTGCGCGTCGACCGCGTGCATCAGCGGCGTGCGATAAGCGAGATTGCTTACGGACTCTTTGATTTCGATAGGCGAAGAGTAAACCGACGAACCTTCGCTCGGCGTTGAGTTGTCGAGAGTATAGTATATCTTAGCGTTATGCAGCGTCGTAAACAACTTAAGCTGGAAATTAGCGTTATAAACGCCGGGTTTGTAATTTGCGTACAGATACTCGCTTATTTTATAATACCCCTCGGGTACGTCGAGGATTTTCTTCGTAACGACTATTGTGGTGTGTCCGGTATATTTCGGGTTGGTTATACATGTTACGGTAAGACCGACGCTGCCTTCCGCCAGACCGTAAATCTGCTTTGTGGAAGGACTCCACTCAAAGAATCCGGTATCTCCTTCAAAAGTAAATTGCATGGAATTTACCGACGGAGAAATAAACTGACCGAGATCAAGCGAATCGCCGATCGACACATAAGTAAATTCTTCGAATCCGAATGTGTATTCTACGTCGACGACTGTTATCGTGACCGAAAACTCCTTCTCGCCTTCCACATAGGCCGTAACTACGCTTACGCCTGCTTTTACGGCTTTTACGATCGAGCTTGCAAGAGTGACCGAATCGCCGGAAACAAGCTTGTATTTAAGCTTTTTGGCGGGATTTGCGGGAGTTATCTTTGCGTTAATGTTCCACGAATAACCGACTTCGAGCGAATAGGCGTCGTCGCCGATTATATCGTAAGTCGAATCGGTTACTCTGATTACGGAAATCGCATTGACTCCGTCGTCCGTATAGAAGTTTATGCGAGCCGTACCGACCGCAATCGCCTCAAAACTAAAGGTTTCATCGTTGAAATTTATGATGTCGGCTCCGGAAAGCAAAGTCGCGTGGATCGTCTTTGACGAGTACTTATCCGGATCGGAAGTCGAGATAGAAACGACTACGGCACGATGAGTCCCTACTTCAACGTCATAAGACATGGCAAGAATATCATAATTCGGTTTTGTTACGTTTACGTTAAAATCGACGGTATAATCGTTGTTTTCCATGTAAGCGCGGAACTTAGCCGAGCCTGCCATAAGACCTGTCACGACGTTACCCTCGAGCGAAACGCAACCTTCACCCGATATTATCTCGAATACATACGGATAGTCGAGCGAGTCGCAATGCGCGGATATTTCTGCGGTTTCGTTAACGCACACGGTCACGTCGTCGACCGTAAACTCAACGTTAAGGTTGGCAATATCGACAAATATATCCTTAAAGACCGAGGGATCGTCCGTCTGATACGCCCTGAGAGTTACTTCGCCTTTCTTGGTCGCCGTCAACACATTACCGGATAGTTCCGCAAATTCGTCTCCGTCGACTATTGTGTACGAAGTCTTTTTATTATCCGAGGTCTTTGAGGACAAATAAGTCGATTTGCCTACCTGCGTCGAAAAATCCGATATACCGACAACCGTCGCGGAAGCGGCGGGCTTTTCGACCATGATATTTATGATTTTTTCGTAATCGTTATTTGAGGCAGTTATTTTAACGCGAGCAAGTCCCGGCTTAAGACCAAGTACCTCTCCCGTCGTACGCCTGAGTGAAATAATGTCGTTTCCCTCAATAACCGTAAACTCGAGCGAATACGCGTTTTCCGTCTTGCATACCGCTTCGATCAATTGAGAATGACCTACGTAAACTATAAAATCTTCCGCAATTATAGGATAACTCGGATATTTTACTCTTATCGTTAACTGCTTAGAAACGTTGCTATCCGAATCCGACACAACGTTTACAACGGTTTCGCCTTTCCCCAGCGCGCGAACCGTCACAAGGTTGGACGGGGCGTTTTCATCATGAACGAACTCGACGAACTCGCCGCCTGACAGTATAGTATAAGATACGGGCGTTCCGTTGTCTACGCTCGCAAATAATTCACGCTCTTCACCTATAATCAAATCAAAATCATTAGCGCCTACGATATTTTTCCCTGATTCGGCGCCGTTCGAAGAAGCGGGCGTGCAGGCAAAAGAGAATAATAAGGCGAAAGAAACTAAGATTAAGATTATGAAATTTTTGATTGTTTTCATCATTTTCTAACCGAAAAACGGAGAACGTCGGTAATGCGGCATTCTCCGTTAAGCAAAACACTATTTAGCGTATTCGATGTTTCTCATTTCCCTGACTACGTTTACTTTGATTTGTCCGGGGTATTCCATCTCGGACTCGATTTCTTTAGCGATTTCTTTAGCAAGGAACAGCGTCTGCGCGTCGTCAACCTCTTCAGGCTTAACCATGATTCTGATTTCACGGCCCGCCTGGATCGCGTAGGACTTCTCAACGCCCTTATGCGCGTTGGCGATCTCTTCGAGTTTCTCGAGGCGTTTTACATAGTTCTCGATAGACTCTCTTCTCGCTCCGGGGCGGCTTCCGCTTATTGCGTCGGCGCACTGAACGAGTATTGCTTCCACGGTCTGCGGCTCGATATCGTTGTGGTGAGCGGCAATACAGTGAATAACTTCTTTACTCTCTTTGTACTTCTTGGCAAGATCCGCGCCTATCGAAACGTGCGTTCCCTCGACCTCATGGTCGACAGCCTTACCTATATCGTGAAGAAGTCCGCCGCGCTTTGCGATCGCTACGTCCGCGCCAAGTTCCGACGCCATAACGCCCGCAAGGTACGAAACCTCAAGCGAATGTTTGAGTACGTTTTGTCCGTAGCTTGTGCGGTACTTGAGTCTGCCGAGGATCTTGACAAGATCGGGATGAAGTCCGAAAACTCCCGCTTCGAACATTGCCGATTCGCCGGCTTCCTTGATGGTGTTTTCGACTTCTTTCTTTACTTTCGCGACGGTTTCTTCGATTCGAGCGGCGTGGATTCTTCCGTCGGAAATAAGTTTTTCGAGCGACAAGCGCGCTATTTCGCGTCTTACGGGATCGAACGAAGATACGACAACCGCTTCGGGCGTATCGTCGATGATAAGGTCGACGCCGGTCGCGTTTTCGAGCGCGCGGATATTACGTCCTTCTCTGCCGATGATCCTACCCTTCATGTCGTCGTTAGGCAACGCGACGACGGAAGCGGTGATCTCTCCCGCCTGGTCGACGGCGCATCTCTGAATAGCGAGGGTAACTATTTCCTGCGCTTTCTTTTGCGCGTCTTCCTTGGCTTGGGCCTCGATTTCTCTTACGGTCTTGACGGCGTCCTTCTTAGCTTCGTCCTCGATGGCGGCGACGAGCTGAGCTTTGGCTTCGTCCTTCGTCATTTGGGCGATTTTTTCGAGCTCCGCTACCATTTTGTCCTTAGCCTGGCTGACTTCTTCGAGTTTGGAAGAAACTTCCTTATTCTTAGCGTCAAGATCGGCTTTTTGTTGTTCTATTGTCTCGATTTTCTTGTCGAGAGCCGCTTCTTTCTTATCGAGAGATTCTTCTTTTTGTTGAACTCTCTGCTCCGCGCGCTGAACTTCCGTGCGACGTTCGCGCATTTCGCGGTCGGCTTCCGCTCTTTCTTTCTGGATCTCCTCTTTGGATTCGAGGATAGCTTCTTTCTTGAGCGTCTTGGCTTCGGCCTTTGCATCGGAAACCATTTTATTAACGTATTGATTGGTATCGCCTATTTTCTTCTCTACGTTACGTTTGTGAACGATAAAACCGATGAAAAATCCCGCGGCAATACCCACTATCGCAAAAACGATACTCAGCACTACCGTAAGCACAGGACTACTCTCTGCCGCTAACAACGTTGTAAACAATTTTTAGTCCTCCTGATTTGATTGTATTATATCTGCTTAATCTAAATTTCTGCCCGAAAATTCAATATAAACAAATAGGTAGATAAACATAATTTACCTACCTACTATAATACACCTTTCGCCGCAAGATGTCAAGTTATATAAAATATATTTAAATATTTTACTGTTTTTTCTTTATTTATTCTTCGGTTTCGGGAGCCTCGGCGGCGCTTTCTTCGCTCTCCGTCGCGACAGAATCGTCCTTGATCGCGATCGCCTTGATCTTTTCGGTCACCTCGTCGCAGAATTCCTTGTTGTCTTCGAGAAGTTTTTTGACCGCTTCCTTTCCCTGCGCGATACGCTCTTCGTTGTAGCTGAACCACGAGCCCGCTTTGGTGATTATGCCGTACTGAAGGGCGAGTTCGAATACCGCGCTCGCGTTGCTTATGCCCTTGCCGTACATAATATCGACTTCGGCCACCTTAAAGGGCGGAGCGAGTTTATTCTTGACTATCTTGATCTTTACGTGGTTGCCTACGGCGTCGTTGCCGGACTTGATCGTTTCGGTACGTCTTACGTCGATACGAATGCTCGAGTAGAATTTCAGCGCCTTGCCTCCCGTGGTTACTTCCGGATTTCCGAAAAGCACGCCGACTTTTTCGCGCAACTGGTTGATAAAGATTATACAAGTTTTGGTCTTGTTGCATACGCCGGCGAGTTTACGAAGAGCCTGCGACATAAGACGTGCTTGCGCGCCTACGTGCGACTCGCCCATTTCGCCGTCGATCTCCGCCTTCGGGGTAAGCGCGGCTACCGAGTCGACTACGATAACGTCGAACGCTCCGCTGCGCACCAATGACTCAAGAATATCGAGCGCCTGTTCGCCGTCGTCGGGCTGAGATATATATAATTCTCCTACATTTATGCCGAGTTTGCTTGCGTAAACGGGATCGAGCGCGTGTTCGGCGTCGATAAACGCTACGTTTCCGCCGTTTTTCTGAGCCTCGGCGATAACGTGCAGCGACAAAGTCGTCTTACCGCTGGACTCCGGTCCGAATATCTCGACGATACGTCCTCTGGGAAGTCCGCCGATACCGAGCGCCAGGTCAATGGCAAGACAGCCGGTCGAAATAACCTCGACTTGCTGAATCTGGTTATCCGAAAGCTTCATTATCGAGCCTTTGCCGAAGTTCTTTTCGATCTGTTCGATAGCCGCCTCAAGCGCTTTCTGCTTAGCGTCTTTCGAAAGATTTCCGTCGATCACAGCGTCTTTTTTCTTCTTTTCCATATTTGCACCTCTTAAAAATTTTTCTGTATTACGTTTACGAAAAGGTCGAGAGCAAGGCTCAAAGCCTCGTCAATACCCTTTTCGATAACTTCTTCCCTGTCGCCGCTGAGAAGCAGCCTTTTGGTCGCGATTTTGCCGTTTATTGCCGCTCCCACGAAGCAAACGCCCACTTCGCCGGGCTTCTCGGCGGTAGGTCCGGCGTTTCCGGTAGTCGCGATCGCGCAGTCGAACCCTTGACGGATCAGCCCCGCGAGCATTTCTTCGAGCGTGTTTTCGCTCACGGCTCCGTATTTGTCGATCGTCGTCGCGTTTACGCCGAGATCGGCGATTTTGCTCTCGTTCGAATAGCAAACCAGACCTTTTTTGAGAACTCCGCTCATGCCCGGCATTTTTACGAGCTCGTGGCACACTCCGCCGCCCGTAAACGATTCCGCCGCCGCAAGCGTGTATTTCCCGTTAAGGAACTCGAATATTTTTTTGACCTGCGGCTTAATCATTTTGATCGGAATCCCGTTGAGGCTCGGAAGACGATTCTTCGTAGTCAACTATTTTTTCATCGTCGTTTGTCGCACCATACGGTTTTTCGACGAAAAGAGCGCGGTTTTTTACGATATAATTTATCGCCGAAAGGATCGAAAAAACGACCGCTATCGCAAAGAGCGAAACGCCAAGCACGAGCAAAATCGTGAAAATATCGAACGCAACCACGTTATCCTTACCCATTTCCAAAAGGCTGAATATGGGCAGTAAGCATACGACGGCGACCATCTGAAGAGCGGCTTTGATCTTGCCGAGTTTGTCCGCGGAGAGAATATAATCATTCGCCGCCGCTATCGCGCGCAGAATTGCGGAGAAGAATTCGCGGGCAAGGATGATAAGCGTGCCTACGGTAAGACCGATGGTAAGTTTCCAGTCGATAGACGACGAATACACGCAAATCAGCACGAGCGCGGACAAAACGAGTATTTTATCCGCTATGGTGTCAAGGAAATTCCCCAGCGACGTCACCATATTGTATTTTCGCGCTATCTTGCCGTCAATAAGGTCGGTCAACGCCGCCAACGCGAAAATTCCCGTAGCCACGAAAGAATGGCCGGGAAACGTAACGATAAAAGCCGCTACGAAAAACGGTATCATAATAAGTCTTAATACGGAAAGTTTGTTAGGTAAATTCATCGTATCATTTCTCCGATAAGGTCATATCCGTCGTATCCGGTAATTTTGACCGCGTAAGTCTTGCCTACGTCGGCAAAATCGCCGCTGAAGTACACCAAAGTATCGATTTCGGGCGCGTTTTGCTCCGTCCTGCCCACAAAAAGCCCGCGTTCGTAGTCGATATCTTCGTATCTGACTTCCACGGTCTTGCCGATCTGCTCCTTGTTGTAAGCTATTACGTTTTGCTCGTTGAGTTTGCCCAAAATTCTCACGCGCTTTGCTTTTACTCTCGCCGGCAAATGACCTTTGATCTTAGCCGACGGCGTGTCCTCTTCCTTGCTGTAAGCGAAAATACCGACGTGTTCCAGCTTGTATTCTTTTACAAAATCGCACAGTTCCTCGAATTCTTCGTCCGTTTCGGACGGAAAACCCACCATAAAGGTCGTGCGTATCGCGATCTGCGGGCATTTTGCGCGAAGTTTGGTTATCAGAGCGCAAATCTCCGACTTGCGGCTCTTGCGGTTCATTTTCTTCAGTATCGTATCGCTGACGTGCTGAAGCGGAATATCGATATATTTAGCGACTTTCGGATTGGAGGCTATCTCGTCGATAAGATCGTCCGTTACAAGTTCGGGATAGCAGTACATCAGGCGGATTTTCTCGACGTCGAGCATACTTAACTTTCGGATAAGCGGGACGAGCGACGGCTTGCCGTAAATATCTTTGCCGTACGAAGTCGTATCCTGCGCCACCAGTATTATCTCTTTTACTCCGTCATTGGCGAGTTTTTGCGCCTGAGCTACGAGAACTTCCGTCGGCACGGACGTAAACTTTCCTCTTATCGACGGAATTGTGCAAAAAGTACAATGATTATCGCAGCCGTCCGCCACGCGCAAATACGCGAAATGCGCGGGAGTTGTAAGTATTCTGCCGTCGGTTTTTTGCTTTATTTCGCCGCCTTCGATGAGCGACACTATCTTTTCGTATTCTCTTACGCCGATAAAAGCGTCGACTTCCGGCAGTTCCTTAACAAGTTCGTCGCGGTATTTTTCGCTGAGACAGCCCGTAACGATGAGTTTCGAGCATTTCCCGTCGGTTTTTTGTTTGGCCGCTTGCAGTATCGCCTCTATCGACTCGGCTCTCGCGCTCTCGATAAAGGCGCAGGTGTTGATAATTATTACGTCCGCGTCCGACTCGTCAGGCGTGACTACGTAGTCCCCGGACGAGAGGTAATACAACATATTTTCCGTATCGACGCGGTTCTTATCGCAACCGAGCGACAGTACGAATATCTTTCGTTTCATTTGCTATTCCTCGTCGGGATAATGACCGAAAATCTCTTTGAACTTCTCTTCGGTAAGCAGAACGTCGCGCTTGTTGGACGAGGTAAGCGGACCTATGCAGCCGAGTTCTTCGAGCTGATCGACGATCTTTACCGCGCGCACGTATCCCATAGAAAATCTGCGTTGTATCATTGCGCCGGAAGCGTTGTGAGTCTTAAGGACCATACGCGCTACGGCTTCGATATCTTTGTCGTACTTTCCGCCGAGCGCACCTTCTTCGTCCGAAGAAGACGTCACTTCGTCGTCGCCGTCGATCTCTTCTTTCTTTTCTTCTTCTTTTATAGCTTTGCTGAATTCTTCGCTGAAATCCGTATCGTTGTTGTTGCGGCAGAAATCCACGACGGCTTGAATTTCGTCGTTGTCGATATACGCGCCCTGAACGCGGATCGGATCCGTAGACGACGCGTCGAGGAAAAGCATATCGCCGCGGCCTACGAGGGCTTCGGCGCCGTTTCTGTCAAGGATTACGCCGGAATTGATGCGGTTGGATACCTTAAACGCTATCTTGCTCGGCAAATTGGCTTTTATGGTGCCGGTAATAACGTCCGCGGAAGGTCTTTGTGTTGCGAGAATAAGATGTATTCCCGCGGCGCGGGCTTTTTGCGTAATACTCTGAATATGTTCTTCGAGTATTTTTTTCTGATCGCCGCTGCCGGACGAAGACACCATAAGTTCGGCATATTCGTCAACGATGAAAACGATAAACGGAAGCTTATCGACTTTGCCGTCCTTTACGTCGTCGAGCGCGTTGTATTCGGTAATATTTCTCACTCTTGCCGCCTGCATAAGCGTATAGCGCCTGTTCATCTCGTTACGCACCCACGCAAAAGCCTTTATCGCCTGTTTGGATTCGGTTATCGGCTCTTTGATGAGAAGATGCGGAATACCTACGTAAGGCGTAAATTCCACGCATTTGGGATCGACGAGAATGATTTTTACGTCGGTAGGCGAAGCCTTGTAAATAAGGCTCACGATAAGCGAGTTAAGGCACGCGCTCTTTCCGCTTCCGGTAGTACCCGCGATAAGTAAATGCGGGAGTTTATCAAGTCTTGTAACTATATTCTTACCCGCTACGTCTTTGCCGAGCGCAACGGTGAGCGGCGACGGAGAATTCTGGAATTCGGGCGACTCAAGAACGTCTTTAAGCCCTACCATGGCGGGTTTCGCTTTGGGAACTTCGATACCGACCGCGCGTTTACCCGGAATAGGCGTCTGGATACGAATATTGCCCGTGCACGCGAGATTGTACTGAATATCGGGCGCGACCTGCTCGATTTTGCTTACTCTGAGACCTTGCGGCATTTCGAGCTCGTATCTCGTGACGGCGGGACCTTCCGTGATATTGATGACTTTTGCGGGAATACCGAGACTTTCGAGACACTGTTCGAGCACTTCGGTCTTCTCCTGCGCTTCCTCTTCGCTCATTTCGAGCACTTCGGTCTCCGTGGTAAGCAGATCATACTGCGGACGTACGTAGGGGCGCAAAACTTTCTTTACCGGTTTTTCTTCGGGTTTTTCGGCTTGCGAAAGCTCTTCCTGCGACTTTTTCGCCGCATAATCGTCTATCGATATCTGGTCTTTCTTTACGTCAATTGTTTTCTTGACTTCCGTTTTGCCCTCAAAAGGCACGTATTCGGTGCTTTGAGAATGTTCCTGCGGCGAGGGCGACAAATTCGAATAGTACGCGTTGAGCGCCTGACTGCTCTGCGATCCGGTCGTCGTCAGATCTTCGACGTTATCGTCGATAAAAAACGACTTCGTGGAAGTCTTAAAGGCTTCTTCGCGTTCGCGCTGTTTGATGATCTCGATCTCGTCCGCGGTAGGAAGTTTAGCCCCGATATCTTCGGTTTTCTCCTCATTATCGGATTCTTCATCCTCTTCGGGCTCTTCTTCGGTTTCTTCGGTTTCGTCCGAGATCTCCGACTCGGGGGATTCGTCGTCTTCGGCTTCCTCTTCGCCAAGATCGGTCGAATCGGGATCGTAAACGAGCGCGCCTTCGGGAATATCTTCGTCTTCGTCTTCCGTTCCGCCGTCCAAACCGAGTTCCTTTGCCTCGTCGTTACTTATCTCGCGGTAATCGTCGCAACTGTCGGTTTCGTCGGCGTCAGGCATAGCGAAATCGTCGTTTTCTTCCGTTTCTTCCGCGGCTTCTTCGCGGTTATCGGCAACTTGAGTCCGAATCTGCTCGTTTTCGGACTGCTTTTCTTCTTTATCTTTGATCAGTCCCGAATCGGCGGTGATCGTCTGCGGCGCCACCTTATAGTCGTTTTCGGACTTATAAGTCTCTCCGTTTACGATCGGGCCGGGCATTACGGGAGCTATCGTCGTATATTTTTCGAAACGCATACCGATCTGCTCGCGCTGATTGAGCGACGGCTGTTCCGGTTGCTTTTCCGGTTCCGCAGGCTGAACCGCCTGAACGGGTTCTTCGTCTTTTACTTCTTCTTTGACTTCTTCGCTTTGCTCGCCGAATCTGTCGCCATTGGTTATCGGAGGCAAAGACGAGTAATCGAAATTATTCTTCTCCGGAATCGGAGAAAGCGGTATTTCGGAAGGTTTATCGTCTTTTTCTTCCGAAGAAGGCCGCATTGTCGAAGGCGTCGGCTGAGGCGCGGACGTAGACATCGCCGCAGACTTTACGTCACCGTTGATTATTTCGCCGGCGACAAATCTGCTTTCGATATTTTTCTCGGGAATAAAGTTCCCGAAAGGTTGTTTTTCTTGTTGATCTTTCGGCTGCTCTTCGGTCTTAGGCTCGGTTTGATCGTTTTCGAAGCCCGCGTACGGACTGACGTACTGCGAACGCGAAGCAAGGATGTCGTTTTTATACTCGTCGCGTTCTTTTTGAGGCTTAAAACGTTCCAACGCCGCGTCGTTATCCTCAAAAAGCGTCTTTTGCGCGTTACGCCGACGGATAAGCTCGTCCCAATACCTGTCGGTCTGAGTTTTTGTAAACTCGTCCGCTTGCGAATACTCGTTATATTCTCCGGGTTGCGGAAGTCCCGAACCCGGCCGATCCCCGGCGGTCTCCTCGGCGGTAGTCGATTGAGCGGCGGAGTTTTCGAAAGTGTATACGAACAAACCGGGAGAATCCGGATCGGACGCTCCGCTTTCTTCGGCAATACGTTTGCGCAAGGCGTCTTCGCGCCTTTTATCAAACAGCGCCGTGCCGAAACTCGAAACGAAAAATACCGTAATAAGCGAAATCACAAGGAAAAGAAGGTATGCTCCGATAGGAGAGAATACCCAGGATACGGGATAAGCCGTAAGTCCTGCGATAAGTCCGCCCGCGGTCAGGTCGCTCATGTATACTCTGCCTAAATAATCGCCGTAAGATACCGAGCGAATAAACGACGTCGTAGTCGCGATCTGAAGTATCTGCAAAACGCAAAACGCCACGATAGCCGTCGCGACAATATATTTGCGTTTTACGTTGATTTTGAGATTTTTGACGCGCATTATCCCGAAAAGTATCAAAAAAACAAAAAGAGGATACGCGCAACATCCGAAGAGTCCCACCCAAACTCGGAAAATAAATTCTCCGACAACGCCGAGAATGAGAGATCTGGTAATAAGACACACGAGCATAAACGCGGATATCAACGCAAGTACGATACCTACGTTTTTGTTGACGTTAGCGGCTTTCCCTTTCTTGTTTTGATTCTTATAATTCTTTTCGGCCACGGTAAACACCTCTGAAGTTTTATCAAAAATAATTATACCAAAAAGAAAATAATTTTTCAAGTATTTTAATATTATTATTCTTTAAATTGCGGACAAAATCCGCTCGCGCCCCGAAATAATCGCACCGAGTGTTTCTTAAGAAAAAACGCCCGACTTTATCGGACGTTTTGTCGATACTATGATTTAAGGAGAACAAGCGGATCGAAGTCGAGAGCCTTTCCCACATACGAAACGTTGGCTTTTTCCGTTACAAGCGCGCGTCTTGAGTATGCGTTCACGCTCTCTACGGTACACGCGTCTATCTTTTTGATACGCTCGCGCACGTCGTATGGCGCGCTCCTGTCGTTGCGTATCAGCCAGGAATTTTGCGAAATCATTATACTTTCGGGCTTTTCCTGAGAGAAAACCAAACTCGAAAGCAACTGATTTTTAGCGTTAAAAAGTTCTTCCTCGGTTATTCCTTCGTCATGCGCTTTGTTTATTTCTTCACGCACCGCTTCGACTACTTCTTTGGAGTTTTTGGGCGCGTTATTGACGTAAATCACGAAAAGCCCCGCGTCGCAGTACGAAACGATCGTTGCTCCGACGTTATACGCAAGCCCTCTTTTTTCTCTTATGTTCTGAAAAAGTCTGCTGCTCATCCCTCCGCCGAGTATAACGGACAGGAGTAAGGCGTCGTAGTACGAATCGTCGGTTGCCGCCACGCCCTCAAACGCGAACCCGAGATTGGACTGCTCGAATTTCTTGATCTTCTTGTTCGATACTCCGAACGTGAGCGCTCCGCACTTAAACGCTTTGACTTTGCCCGCTTTCTTAAAATGCGGTAGCATGTATTTCACGACTAAGGCGTCAGCCTCTTCCATAGTTATGTTTCCCGCCATCGTAACAACTATGTTATGCGACACATAATACTTCGAAATATAGGATTTTAGGTCGTTTTGTGTGAAATTTTCGATATTTTTCTTTGTGCCTATAATGGTAGCGCCCAACCCTCTTTTGCCGTACGCGGCGCTTGCGATAAGATCAAAACATATATCGTCGCCCGAGTCGTTGCCCATATTAAGCTCGTCGATAACTACGTTTTTCTCCCTCTTTATTTCTTCTTCGTCAAATACGGAGTTGAAGAAAATATCGCTTAAAACATCAAAACACTTCTCGGTATATCTGTCAACGCATTTAAAGTAAAAGCACGTGCTTTCCTTCGTCGTAAAGGCGTTAGAAATAGCGCCGCACTCGTCGAATTTTCTCGCTATATCCATTGCGGACATTTTTTCTGTTCCTTTGAAGGTCATGTGTTCGATAAAATGCGAAATGCCGTTGTTTTTCGCGTTTTCGTATTTACTGCCTACGCCTACCATGATCCCTACGGATACGGATTTTATCGTATCCATCTTTTCGACGCACAGTCTTAAGCCGTTTTCGTATACTTTCAGTTCTGCCATAGTTTACCTCGTCAGATTATTTCGGAAACGGGAGCGATCGACAGACCGGATCCGTAAATCTTTTCGACTATCGTTTCCAACGCTTTCGCCGACTGACTTGTCGGATGCATCAGTATCAGATCGCCGCCTTTAAGATCTTTGGTCGCGCGCTTAATAAGGGTGCTTACGTCCTTATCTCGCCAATCTATCGTGTCTTTACTCCACATTATTGTATTATACCCCATTTCTTTCGCAATATCAAGCGTATTTAACGAATATGATCCCGAAGGCGGCGCAAAAAGATTCATGGTTTTTCCGGTAAGTTGCTTTACGAGATTATGGCAAGCCGATATTTCACGGACGTTTTCGGTCGCAGACAATTTAGCGTGATCTCTGTGAAAAAACCCGTGATTACCTATCTCGTGCCCTTTGAGCGCGAGTTCTTTAAGCGCGGAAGGATTCTTTTCCGCCCAGGTTCCGCCTACGAAAAAAGTCGTTTTAGCGTTTTTTCGCTCTAAAATATCCAGAATTTCGTCAAGGTACTCCGTTCCTTGGTACACGTTGAACATTATCGAAACTTTAGTCGGATCCGCTCCGCGTCTTATGGGAGTCGCCGACGCCGCACTGGTCGCGACAGGTCGAGACAAAACCGAAAACCCGAATACTCCGAGTATGATCAAAGCCAATACGGAATTTGTCAAAAACTTAAACTTTTTTTTCATACTCTAATATATGGCAAAGTTTTCGTTTTAATGATTTATCGTTATACGCAAAAACTCCGCGTTTTACCGCGGAGTTTTCGGAATTTTTCTTTGGTTAATCAAAGCTTTTTGCGAAGTTTGAGATTGATTCTGCCTTTATCGTCGATCTTGATGACTTCGACAAGCACCTTGTCGCCTACGTTGACAACGTCGGTAACCTTCTCAACTCTTTCTTTAGCGAGTTTCGAGATATGGATCATGCCGTCCTTGTTGGGAGCGAGCTGAACGAAAGCGCCGATCTCGATAGTTCTTACGACTTCGCCTTCGTAAAGTTTGCCGGGCTCAACGTCCTCGACGATCGACATAACGATCGCTCTTGCTTTATCCGCCATATCCACGTCGGTAGAAGCAATCGAAACGCGTCCGTCGTCTTCGATATCCATTTTTACGCCGGTATCCGCAATGATCTTATTGATGACTTTACCGTTCTTGCCGATAACTTCGCCGATCTTCTCGGGATCGATCATAAAGGAAATGATCTTCGGAGCCCAAGGCGAAAGTTCGGGTCTGGGAGCAGGCAATACGGAAAGCATCTTATCAAGAATGAAGAGTCTGCCTTGTCTTGCCTGTTCGAGCGCACGGCTAAGGATCTCCTTATTGATTCCCTTGATTTTGATATCCATCTGAATAGCGGTTATACCGTCTTTGGTTCCCGCTACCTTAAAGTCCATATCTCCCAAAAAGTCTTCCATACCCTGAATATCGGTAAGGACGGCGATTTTGCCGCTTGCTTCATCCTTGATAAGTCCCATTGCCACGCCGGCGACCGGAGCCTTAAGCGGAACGCCCGCGTCCATAAGCGCAAGAGTAGAACCGCAAACGGAAGCCTGCGAGGTCGAACCGTTGGACGAAAGGATTTCGCTTACGGTCCTGATTGCGTAGGGGAACTCGTCTTCGGACGGAATAACGGGCTCGAGCGCACGCTCGGCTAAAGCGCCGTGACCGATCTCGCGACGGCCGGGGCTTCTGAGCGGTTTTGCTTCGCCGGCGCAATATCCGGGGAAGTTGTAGTGATGCATATATCTCTTGAAGGTCTCTTCGTCGAGATTTTCAAGTTTCTGAACTTCGGCGATGGTTCCCAAAGTACAAGTGCTCAACGCTTGGGTCTGACCTCTGGTAAATACGGCGCTGCCGTGAACGCGGGGCAATACGCCTACTTCGCACCAGATAGGTCTGATTTCGGTAAGCGCACGACCGTCGGGACGGAAGCCGTCGTTGATGATCTTCGCCCTTACCTTTTCTTTAGTCATGTAGTACAGCGAATCCGCGATCTCTCTGCCCTTGTCGGGATAAACGTCCGCAAAGTGCGCGATAACGTCCGCGGTAACCTGATCCTGCTTAGCCTGACGCGCCTGTCTGTTGGTCTCTTCGAGAGCCTCATCGAGGAGCTTGTCCGCATATTCTCTGACAGCCTTGTCGATTTCTTCCGGAACGTGGTAAAGCTCCATTTCCTTCTTAGGTTTGCCGACAGCCGCAACGATTTCGTTGATAAACTTAACGATCTTCTTGATCTCTTCGTGAGCGAAAAGTATACCGTTAAGCATTACTTCTTCGCTTACGATATTAGCGCCCGCTTCTACCATCATGATAGCGTCCGCGGTACCGCTTACGTAAACGTGCATCTGGCTTCTTGCTCTCTGCTCGGAATCTGGGTTGATTACGTATTGACCGTCCACATAGCCCACAACGACCGATCCAGTGGGGCCGGCGAAAGGAATATCCGAGATCGAAAGGGCGATACTCGAGCCGATCATACCCCAAACCTCGGGCGGGATATTGGTGTCAACGGAAAGAGCGGTAGCGATAACTACGACGTCGTTGAACATTCCCTTGGGGAACAAGGGACGAATAGGTCTGTCGATAAGGCGGCTGGTAAGTATCGCCTTGTCGCTTGCTCTTCCTTCTCTCTTCTTAAAACCTCCGGGGATCTTGCCTACCGCGTACATTTTCTCTTCGAAATCAACGCTGAGCGGGAAGAAATCCATACCCGGTCTGGGCTCCGCGGACATAGTTACGTTAGTCATAACTACCGTGTCGCCGCATCTTACGATGCACGAGCCGTTGGAAAGTTCGCAATACTTTCCGATCTCTACGGTGACTTCTCTGCCACCGATCTCCGTTTTGAAAATTTGTGCTTCTTGATTCATAAAACCTCCCATGGCCATAGCGTCTCTCGTTATGGTCGATATATTTAGCCACGTATTGTGGAAAAATATTTATTTCATTTTACAAAAATCAAGGGCATAATTATCGAAAATTATACCCTTTGATTCTTACTTTCTAAGATCGAGTTTAGCGACTATCGCTCTGTATCTCTCGATATCGACTTCCCTGAGATAGTTGAGCAAACTTCTTCTCTTACCTACCATCTGGAAAAGTCCGCGACGGGAATGATTGTCCTTCGAGTGAGTCTTAAGATGTTCGGTAAGGTGGTTGATGCGCTCGGTCAAAAGAGCGATCTGAACTTCCGGACTTCCGGTATCTCCCTCGTGTGTTGCGAACTTAGCGATGATCTCGGCTTTAAGTTGACTATCCATTTGTTTTACCTCCGTTAAGATTTATTCGCCCTGAACTTAAGTTCGAGGAAGGAGACTCCCCGACTTGTAGAATCAAGGTACGCAAGTATTATAACAAATACAAACGAATTTGTAAACTGAATTTTACCCGTTTTCGGTAAAAAATAACTTTTTATTTAATCTTTCTTCGAATTGATCGCGGTAAAGAGTCACGTCGCGCAAGTTAGCATATCTCTCTATTCTGCCGTCGGGAAAAACCTTTTTCGATATAGCGCCCGCGCCGTTGGCGTCCACGTCGATAAACTCCTCCATCGTCGTCACGTTGTTTACGCATTGCTTCCCGGGCAAAGTATATCCGGTATTTTCGAGGTTGCCGAGCATAGACTTTTGCCTATACAAATAGTACGGGAAATAGCCCGCCGCGAAAAGAGCGGAATGCGCGAACTCCACCATTTGCGGCGCGAAAAAGTTATCGTACTTTCCGTCGTTTTTGAGTTTAGAGCCGTTTTTGCGGCTGAGAGTGTGTACGGTAATGTTATCCGGTTTCAGATCGATTGCCGCACGGAGCGAACGCTCGAAATCCGCTTCGTTTTCGCCCGGAAGTCCGGCAATAAGGTCGATATTTACGTCAAACCCGTACTCTTTTACGAGCGCGTACTTATCGTAAAAGTCCGCTATCGTATGATTTCTTCCTATCAGCGCGAGCGTTTTTTCGTTAAAGGTCTGCGGGTTTACGCATACTCTCGTTACGCGGTTTTTCTTCATCACTTCTATTTTTTCGCGAGTTATGGTGTCCGGTCTGCCCGCTTCGCAGGTAAACTCTCTCCCGTCGCTCTTTACGATCGACAAAACGCCGTCGAGTTCTTCGGCGCTCAACGCCGTCGGCGTGCCTCCGCCGACGTATACGGAATACACGCTTTGTCCCAGCCTGCCCCTTAGTTTCCGGCTCTCGACGACTTCCCTTTTCAGTAATTCCACGTACGGCGAAATAAGCTTTTTGCATCTGTTTGAGTCGAAAGTTATAAAGGCGCAATAGGAACATTTAGACGTACAAAAAGGAATATGCAAATACAAATTATAAAAATTGTATTGTTTTGTGTGATAATTTCGCTGATTTTTTATGATTTCGGATACAAGTTTGGCTTTTTCGGGCGATACCGAATAATCCTCCGTCAGAATTCTTTCCGCCGTGTTCAGGTCGTTGCCTTCCGACAAAAATTCGTAAGCAAGTTTCGTGGGTCTTATTCCCGTGAGCGAACCCCACGGCATACTTTTGCCCGTGTGTCGTTCGAGAGCTTTGTATACGGCTTTTTTGCAGATGCGAACGAAATATCTTTTCTTCTTCAATTCGTCTCCGTCGGGCAAATTTTCGTCGTAAAAGTAATCTTTTTGATTAACTTTTACTACGTTTTTTACCGTTTCGCCGACAATAACGGCATTATGAAAAATTTCCTCGTCCGCGTCGGAGTCGGGGAAGAATAATTTCACCTCGTTGAGTATTTCGTTTTCCGCCTCGGGGCGATTAGTTTCGAATTTTATCATTTCTTTGTCGAGAAAGGATTGGATCTCTTCTCAAAAAACAGTTTCGTAGGCAACCCGTGACCGGGGAAAACCGAATAATCGAAATCAAGCGAAAAGAGTTTATCCAGCGATTTTTGCATTTGCCCGGGGTTTCCGCTCGGGAAATCGGTCCTTCCCGCGCCTAAGTTAAACAGCGTGTCGCCCGAAAACAGTACGTTGCCTATTATATAGCAGCAACTCCCCTCCGTATGCCCCGGCGTGTGTAAAACTTTGACCGTCATACCGTACAGCGCGAGTTCTTCGCCGTCTTTTACGAATTCATCCGCCTTAAAGGTAATAAACGGTTTTCCGAACTTTATCGCAAGATTTCCGGGTGAAAATACGAGTTTTTCGTCTTTTTTGTGCATAAATATCTTCGCGCCCGAATTTTTGAGTACCGCGCAAGACGCGCAATGATCGAAATGCGCGTGAGTCAGCAGTACCGCACGGCAAACGAGATTGTTGTCAGCGAGCGTTTTTTCGATAAGCTCGGTTTCTTCGCCGGGATCGATAATTACTGCGTCACGGCCGTTTTCCGTTACGATATAAGTATTTTCGACTACTATGCCGTTTTGTACTTTGATAATGTTCATCAGTTGGTACTTCTGAATACTTTGTCTATGCCGGGAACCTGCGAAAGCTTACGGCGCAAAGTGTCGTATTGATCTATCGAGTTTACGCGAACCGAAAAATTTACTATCGCGTTATCGTTTTTGTCGAGCCGAGCGTTCAGCGAAGTTATCGAAATATTGAGTTCGTTGCACATCGCGGTAATTTTTGAAAGAAATCCTACGGAGTTTTTGCCTTCGACCTGTACCGCGACAATGAACGCGCGCAAGTTTTCGCCCGTCCAATGCGCCTCGATAAGGCGGTAATCCTCAACGTTTTTCAGGTTGGGGCAGTCTTTGCGGTGTATCGCTACGCCTTTACCGCGCGAAATAAATCCCACAATATCGTCGCCCGGCACCGGATTGCAGCACTTTGAAATGCGCACCAAAAGATCGGGATGACCGTTTACGACGATACCGCCGGAAGCTTCGTCTTTGATGACGTACTCTTTATTTTTGGTTTCTTTCGCCCGCTCTTCCTTGCGGTAAAAGTCGATAAGGCGCGAAAGTATCTGATTTACGGTAAAGCCGCCGTATCCGACCGAGGCGTAAAGATCGTCGATGGACAGTATCGCGTAACGCTGCATGATTATATCAAGCCACTTGGGCTGCATAAGGTTTCCCAATACGTAACCGCGGTTACGCGCTTCTTTTTCGAGCATTTCTTTGCCGCGCTGTATATTCTCTTCCTTGAGTTCTTTCTTGAAGTACGAATTGATCTTCGTCTTCGCCTGAGTGGTCTTGACTACCCTGAGCCAGTCTCTCGAAGGTCCTTTTGCTGCGTTTGACGTAATGATCTCGACGTAATCGCCGGTAGATAAAGGCGTATCGAGCGGCACCATCTTATTATTTATCTTCGCG
>CACZPH010000050.1 GCA_902783025.1 uncultured Eubacteriales bacterium
CCGACAAGGGGCGCGTAGTAAACCTACGTAACCCGCAGTCGGGGGAGTCTTAACATAGCATCACGAAGTTTATTGGCGGCGAAAAAGTATCACGCCGTATATCGCCGCCGTTTATTTGGCGTGGTAGAGTTTTTTCGTCTGATATACCGGCTCGCTCGTATAATTGATACCCAGTTTCTTGAGTACGTTGATATCCACTTGGGATAAGATTACGGTGGAATGGCATTCGCAACCTTTGAGCTTGGCGAGTTGCTGCATGGCAAGGTTGGCGAGCGGATTGGTGACCGCGCTTATAGAAAGAGCGATCAGTATTTCGTCGGTATGAAGGCGGGGATTGTGTCCGCCGAGATGCGTGGTCTTGAGTTCCTGAATAGGCTGAATAAGCGACGGAAGCAGAAGCGGTACTTCGTCCGGAATGTCCGCGAGATACTTGAGCGCGTTGAGAAGCATAGCGCTCGTAGCGCCCAGAAGCGTCGAGGTCTTGCCGGTGATTATTTTGCCGTCGTTAAGTTCGATAGCCGAAGCCGGTCCGCCGGTCTTGGCGGCTTTTTCCCTGGCTACGTCAACGACTTTGCGGTCGGAAAGCGAGATTTCGTTTTGCTGCATCAAAAGTTCGATTTTATTTACTACGCTGTCGCCGACTTTATCGTTGCGCCTGTCGACGAGCGCGGTAAGATAACGCCTGATGATTTCCTGACGGGAAGCTTCGCGGCACACTTCGTCGTCGACGATACAGTTACCCGCCATGTTTACGCCCATGTCGGTAGGCGACTTGTAGTACGACTGACCGAAAATCTTCTGGAACATTCTGTTGAGTACGGGGAAGATCTCGACGTCGCGGTTGTAGTTTACGGTCGAAACGCCGTACGCTTCGAGATGATACGGATCGATCATGTTTACGTCGTTAAGATCCGCGGTAGCCGCTTCGTACGCCACGTTGACCGGGTGGCGAAGGGGCAGGTTCCAAATGGGAAAAGTCTCGAATTTCGCGTATCCCGACTTAATGCCGCGCTTGTTGTCGTGATAAAGCTGGCTCAGACACGTCGCCATTTTGCCGCTTCCCGGTCCCGGCGCGGTGACTACGACGAGCTTGCGCGTAGTCTCTATGTAATCGTTTTTGCCCATGCCGGACTCGCTGACTATACCGTCGACGTCGTACGGGTAGTTGGGTATCGGGTAATGACGATAGGATTTGATCCCGAGCTTTTTGAGCGTTTTTTCAAACTGTTTCGCGAGTTTTTGGTCGGAAAACTGCGTAAGACAAACGCTGCCTACGTACAAGCCCACTTCTCTGAAAGCGTCGATAAGGCGAAGAACGTCAAGATCGTACGTTATGCCTAAATCTCCACGGACTTTCGCCTGCTCGATGGCGTTGGCGTTGACGACAATGACTATTTCCGCCTCTTCCCTCATCTTGAGAAGCATCTGCAATTTACTGTCCGGCTTAAAGCCCGGAAGCACGCGCGACGCGTGATAATCGTCGAAAAGTTTACCGCCGAATTCGAGATAAAGCTTGCCGCCGAATTGATCGATACGCTCGCGTATGTGCTCGGATTGCATCGACAGATATTTTTCGTTATCAAAACCTATTTTGTTCATACGTTCGTCTCCGTACCTTCCGACGTTGCCGTCGGAATCACTTGAAATACTTGTCTTCGATCGCGCTTATTTTCGCGATGCGTCTTACGTGCCTTTCCGCTCCCGAAAACTCGGTGGAAAGGAAAGTATCGACTATGTCGAGCGCAAGCCCTACGCCCACCACTCTTTCGCCGAAAGTAAGAACGTTGGCGTCGTTATGCTCTCTCGTGGCGTGAGCGGAGAAAGTGTCCGAGCAAAGCGCGCACCTTATGCCTTTTACCTTGTTGGCGGCAATGCACATACCTATTCCGGTACCGCAAATAAGAATACCCTTGTCCGCCTTGCCTTGCGAAACCGCCTCGGCAACCAAAATCGCCTTGTCGGGATAGTCCGCCGCCTCGCCTTCCACGGCTCCGAAATCGACGTAGTCGTAACCTTTGCTCTTGAGAAAATCGACGACCGCGTCCTTGAGTTTGACCGCGGCGTGATCGCAACCTATCGCTATCATAAGCGCCTCCGCATTATTTTTGTTTATTATATCACAGATCCGGCGCGCTTGGCAAGGGAAAATATTTGACTTGTACGCGACTTTTTAAAAAAATTCCCGCCTTAAAAAAGCGGGAATTTTATCGAACTGATTTTCAGCAGCGGGAAAGCGCGAACGCCTCGTCGAACGTTATCGCTTTCGTCCGAAAGAAGCAGCTGAGCTCTTTGTATATCTTTCTGTATTGTTGAGCGTCTTCGCCGTCGCCGAAGTCCAGAGTTACGTACTTGGCGCCGACTTTGCGGCAAAGAGAAACAAGCGCGTCGTTAAAGCCGTTGTTCCTTCCGCCGCGAACGCTGAGTACGAATACCGAACAATGCGGCAAAGCCGAATTTATCTTTCTGATAAGTTTCTCGTAGTCGGCGATCGCCGTGGGAGAGTCAAAATCGTTTTCGCCGAAAGACAAAAACACTTTGGCGGGTTTGAGATCGATAACGCAAGGCGTTACCACGTCGCAAGCGTCCTTGAGCGAAAGCGAGTCTATACTGCGATTGTAGAGTGCGTTGGACATTACGTAACGGCTCGAAAGCTCGTAAAACGGGAAGTTGGCCGTGTAAGAGGAACCGAATACGACGATCTCGCCTTTGAGCGATATGTCGTTCATAATCGAAAAGGTCTTGACTTTTTCTTCAATTTGCGTATTCATACTGTTGTACTCCTTTATTAAGATTGATTCTTTCGTTCGTTTGCGTTTGACTAGGCGCCTGCTTTAAGTCGGCTTTTCTTTCCCTATGGCGGTTGACGAAGTAGATCACGAGATCGACGGATACGACCGCAAGGTTAAAAACGTACAGCGCCAGAACGTAATTGAGCGTTCCGGATATTATCTTAGCGGTTATGCCGGCAATATATCCGAGAATTATCGCTACGATAAACACCACGCTTTTGCCCTGCGTCGAACGCGACGCGATCGACTTGTACACCGATATCGGCCAGGAAAGTCCGAAACATATCAGCATTACGCATTCCAATACCTGAGTCATTTTTTCTTTCTCCTTTTGTCTTTGCACCCATATTATACGCTTGACAAACAATTCCGTCTAATATATAATTTAACCAAAATCAATAACTTTCGGTTATGGATAGGAGATAACATGGAACTTACGAAATTCAGGTATTTTTACGCCGTGGCAAAGTATCAGCACGTGACGAAAGCCGCCGAAGAGATATGTATCGCGCAACCGGCTCTCACTAAGACGATAAAACAGCTCGAAGAAGAACTGGGCGTAAAGCTTATCGAAAAGGCGGGGCGCAATATCCGTCTTACTCCGTACGGGGTTTTCCTTAAGGAAAAACTCGACGACATTTTGCCGCGTATCGACTCTATACCCGACGAAATAAACGCGCTGAAAGAAAGCGAAACCCGCACGATAAGGCTCAATATACTCGCCGCGTCCGCCATTGTTACCGGAGCGGTCATCTCGTACAAAAAGATCCGCCCGCAGGCGGTCTTTAAGATAGTACAGAACGAAGAGGAAAAAAGCTGCGACGTTTCGGTAGGCACCAACTCCGTAAATATGGATTTTTCGGCGGGAGCCGTCAAAAAAACCGTATTTGAAGAAAAAATCTATCTTGCCGTTCCGCGTTCGTCGTCATACGCGGACAAACAAAGCATAAACCTCGGCGACGTCAAAAACGAAGGCTTCGTAAGTATAGCCGGATCGAGATTGTTCAGAACGGTATGCGACAAATTCTGTATGATAGCGGGATTTTCGCCCGTCAATATTTTCGAATCGGACTCGCCCGCTACCGTACGCGATATGATAGGCGCGAGCGCGGGAGTCGGATTCTGGCCGGAATACTCGTGGGGAAAACTCAACTCCAAAACCGTCGCCCTCCTTCCCATCTCGTCGCCTCAATGTATGAGAGAGATCATTATTTGCCGCCATGCCGGCGCCGCGAACTCCGCCTACGTCGACGAATTTTACGAGTATTTGGTAAAGGCTTTTAAGAACGCTCAACGCAATCATTCCCCGAAATAAAATAAAGACGCGGGGTTTGCTAAAACGCCGCGTCTTTATTTTACTTTCAGATTATTTTGCCGCCGCTCGCCTTGGTAAGACGGTTGACGACGGACCTGCCGTAGCCTTCTTCCGTCACTCCCTGCGCCACTACGGTATCGTAGCCGAGCTCGTCGCAACGCCTGAGCAAAGCGAAAAGATTGTGCGCGTACTCTTCGGAGTCCTTACCGGCGCGCAAAACGTCCGGACCGCCTATCTTTGCCGCCATATCGTCGAGACAGATTACCGCCGTTTTGTTTCCGCTCTCGTTATACTTACGGCGTATTCTCTCTTCCTGATCTCCGCCCGCCGCGACTAAGTACACTTCCGCCTTGGGCGAATAATGCTTGTACTTCATCCCCGGACACAGCGCGACTTTGCTGTTAAGGGTGTCGACGACTTCGATTTTTCCGAGTTTCGCTTCGAGAGTTTCGAGCGGCATACCGCCGGCGCGGAGAAGTCTCGGAACGGGACGGGTAAGGTCGATTATGGTCGACTCTACTCCCACTCTGCACGCTCCGCCGTCTAAAATCGCGGGGATCTTGCCGGCTAAATCGTCAAAAACGTGTTTTGCCGTAGTGGGACTGGGCCGTCCGCTTACGTTGGCGCTCGGAGCGCATATCGGCACCCCGCAAAAACGTATAAACGAGAGCGCGACGTCGTTGTCGGGCATACGGATACCTACCGTTTCGAGTCCTCCAGAAACGCGGTAAGGCACTATATCTTTTTTGGGTAAGATCATAGTCATAGGTCCGGGCATAAACCGCGCCATGACCACGCGGGCAAAGTCGTTGATAAAAGCGACTTCGTCGATCTGCTTTTCGTCGCAAACGTGCACGATAAGCGGATTGTCCGACGGTCTGCCCTTGGCGGCGTAAATTTTGCCGACGGCTTCTTCGTCGTACGCCGACGCGCCCAAACCGTATACCGTTTCGGTCGGAAAAGCGACGATTTCGCCGGAGCGGATAAGCTTCGCGCAATGCTCGTAAGCGGCGGGAGATGGTTGTAAAATTTCGGTTTTCATACCTATATTATGAATAGAAAGCGCAAAAAAGTCAAGAATTTGGGTATGAAAAATAAATTTAGATTGTTTGCTGACGCGGTTTTGTCGTTCGCGGCGTTTTACCTGTGCTTTTCGCTTATATCGGACGCGTTTCGTCTTCCGTCGCCGCAGAGCCGGATATGGTGCGTCGTAGAAACCCTGCTCGCGCAAAACGTATATATCAAAAAAAGCGCGATCTCTACCCTTGATGCTCGGAAAATTTCGGATTTCAAAAACGCTCTCGACTTTTATATCAAAGATCCTTTCGAATACTTTTTCGCCGCGCTGGCAAAGCGCTACGAATGCGCGAAAACGAACGGGTTTATCGTGGTAAACGAGCGCGTTTCGGTGGCGGTAAAAGTTTCTGCGCCGCTTACGTACGCCGGAGTATGCGAAATATACCGCAATTCTCCGACCGAAAACGTAATTATTCTCTGTCTTTGCGCCGAAAAAAAGTCTTTGCGTATTTGCGCGGCTCTCGACAAAAATATCACGGTATGGCAAGAAAAACAAACGGTAAACCTGCTCTCTTTTCTCGATTCGGTACCACGCAAACGCTCCGCCTTCAAAAGACCGAAATTGAGCGATCTTACGCGTCTCGGCGACGCGCGTTTGTCCAAAAGATACTTACTCGGAGCGATCGCTATCCTTTCTCTCGCGTCTTTGAGTCCGATGAAAAACTACTACGTCGCGTTCGCCGTAATATTGCTCGTCGTCGCTCTCATTCCGCCGCTTATCGGAAGCGCCTCGGGCAAAACTTCATAGTCTTCAGCAAAAAAGACGGCGAAAAATCGCCGTCTTTTTCCTTATTACGTTAAATCGTATCAGAATATCTTCTTGATAAACTTAAACGCGAACGCAAGCGCGCACATGGAGAATATAAGCGAGAGCGTCTCGAGCGCCTTTGCTCCGCACGACGACGACTTTTTGCCGCCGTCCGACGGTTTGTCGGGATTATCGGGCTGATTCTTGAGTTCCTCGATCCTTGCTTCCGCCGCGGTAAGTACGTCTGTTCCGGACACGAACGCCTTTTGGTCTTCGGTAAGTCCGTCGTACGCCGCGCGAGCCGCCGCTACCGCGCTTTCGTCGCTAAGAGTAACGTCGGAGGGAAGCGCCGAAATAAGTCCGTCTACTCTTTCGGCAGTCTCTCTGTCGGCCGCTTCTTTCTTGAGTGCGAGAATAGCGGCTTCCGCATCTTCGAGAGCGCTGAGGTTGAGAACGTACGTCTTTTGCTCCTCGGTAAGCGCTTCGTACGCCGCGCGAGCCGCCGCTACCGCGCTTTCGCCACTAAGAGTAACGTCGGAGGGAAGCGCAGAAATAAGTCCGTCTACTCTTTCTGCAGCCTCTCTGTCGGCCGCTTCTTTCTTGAGTGCGAGAATAGCGGCTTCCGCATCTTCGAGAGCGCTGAGGTCGGTAACGAGCGCCTTTTGGTCTTCGGTAAGTCCGTCATACGCCGCGCGAGCCGCCGCTACCGCGCTTTCGTCGTCAAGAGAAACGTCGGAGGGAAGCGCCGAAATAAGTCCGTCTACTCTTTCGGCAGCCTCTCTGTCGGCCGCTTCTTTCTTGAGTGCGAGAATAGCGGCTTCCGCATCTTCGAGCGCGCTGATGTTGAGAACGTACGTCTTTTGCTCCTCGGTAAGCGCTTCGTACGCTTCGCGAGCCGCCGCGATATCCGGTTCGCTCTCGAGCGTTACGGGATCCGCGAGCGCGTCGATAGCCTCGATGACGGGACTTGCCGCCGCCATATCCGCCTTGATCTCGGCAAGACGAGCTTCGATCTGTTCGAGCCTGTCCAGCATCGTAACGTAAACTTTTTGATCGTCGGTAAGCGCGTCGTACGCTTCGCGGACCGCCGCCACTTCGGATTCGTCGTCGGCGGTAACGGTTGCGGGAAGCGGAAGATCGATTATTTTGTCGTCGACGTCTTCAGCCGCGGCGCGGTTTTCGTTGTCGATACGTTTGAGCTCGGTCATTTCTTCTTCAGCCGCGATGAGTTTGTCAAGCGTGGTAACGAGAGCCTTTTGCTCATCGTTGAGTCCGTCGTACATACCGCGAAGAATAGTTACTTGATTTTCGTCTTCGAGAGTGAGAGGCGAGGGGAGATCGTTGACGTATTCGTCGAACCGGGCAGCGGCGAGTTCGTTGTTTTCGATCTCGTCGATACGCGTGTAAAGCGCGTTGGTCGAGCCGATAACGTCGTAAACAACGTATTCTTTCGCGTCCGCGCCGAGGTCTTCGTACGCCGCCACTACTTCGTCGATCGTCGCCTTGTCGGTCTTGGCTACCGTCTCAACGGTGGGAAGAGCCTTCGCCGCTTCCCTGACGGCCTTTGCCGCAAGATACTGCGGATCGGGAGTAAAGTCGAAAGTCATTTGGTTGGCTTTCTTGAAATGTTTTCCCGCCGTGGTCGAATAGTTTTCTACCGTTACGGCATTACCGTCCGCGGAGAAATGAAGAAGCGTCACAACTCCCACCGGCGTGAAATCCCTGTCGGTGAACTGGAAGTCGAATAGCGCTTGAGTCACTACGTTGCCGTATTTTCCGCGCGACGTGTAAACTACAGCGTTGTCGAACGGATCGTGTCCGTTGGCAACGAACATAACGTTTTCGTGGTTTCTGACGAATTTCTGCCATATACCTTCGCCGTCGTTGTAGTCGGTGCGGTTGGCGTTGTCGCCGACGTCGGTCGAAGCGGACGGAACGCAAACGTCGCCGGTGCTCAAAGTCGTGCCGTTACGGAACACGTACGCGTGAGTGGTAACTATTACTCTGCGGTCGGGATACTGATCGCAGATATTTCCCGCCCATTCGAGCGCTTCGTCGCCCGCGCCGTAATCGAGCGTGATAAACAGGTATTTGTTGTCGTTTACGTCGAAAGTCCGGTAAGAGTTTTCGATCTCTCCCTCTTTCATAAATCCGTCGAACATCGCCCTGTAGCCGTCGTTCCAGAAATACTTGTTGGTCTGCTCGGTGGTGTCGTGATTACCTCTTACTACCGAATAATCGATACCCGCCGCTTTGAGCCGCTCGAACTGCGTTTTGGCGCGCGCCCATTCCGCGTCTTTGTCCTTGTCGGTAACGTCGCCGAGTCCGAATACCATCTTGATATTGTCGGAATCTTTACGCGAAAGGATAAAGTCGTAATAGTTATGGAATTGATATGTGTAATAGTAGTTGATAGTCTGCGTGTCGCCGATAAAAGCGAAAGTGTACGCGCTGCCGTGAACGGTTTCGTCGTCATAGAAAAGTTCGCGGTATACGACGTCGTTGCCGGCGTTCGACTCGTCTTCGATCGTCCTGTACGCCTTGTCGGTAAAGGTATAAGCGCCCAAAAGCGCGGGATCGGTCTTATCAAGCGCCGCATAGTCCGCCGCAACCTGTTCCGCCGTGCGGGACGAAGAGAAAAGCGCAACGCTTCTGATCTCGCCGGGGAAAGGATAGAGATGTCTGTGATCGTTGCCCACGAGCAGCGGATACCAGAGCGGATCTTCGTAATACTCCGCGGTCTGATTCTGCGCGCCGCTCTTCGCCTCTACGAATTCGCCGTCGATATACAGCGAAACCGAAGCGCCGTTCTTGACTAACGCCACGTGCGTCCACTCTCCGGTGTTGATCTTGCGCGAAGAGAAAACTACGGACGCGCTGCCGCGGTTTTCGCCCCAAAGAGCGCCCGAATAGAAAAGTCTTGCCTCGTTGTTAGCCGTCATCTCGAAGCTGAGCGACGGGTTGTAGTAGTCGAAATAATTGCCTACGATGACGCCGCGGGAAGCGTTGGAAACCGGGACTTTTACCCACGCTTCGAAAGTTTCGGGCGCTACGTCGAGATCTTCGATCGCGTAATCCTGATCCTTGCCTACCTTGAATTCCTCGGTAGTGATCGCGGTGCCGGTAAGCGCCTTGGCGAAGTTCGACGCGTTTTTGAGATTCTTTGCGCATAAAGCGAGCGAAGCCGACTGCGAAACGTGCTTGCCGCTGTGGATAGCGTAAAGATTACTTTCCTTCATAAAGTCGTAAGCGCTGATAAGCGCGGTATCCGCGTAGTCTTCGTCGTTGTCCTCAACGTCCGCTTTTATCTGCTCCGCGGTGCGAACGCTATCGTACGCTTTGACTTTGCAAATAGTGCCCTTGAAGTATTGCGTGTTGCCGGAACGAAGGTCTCCGCCTATACGCATATTGTTAGCCGGAACGGTGGCGAAAGGCTCGGAAGCGAAATCGGCGTTGGTGGAAGTGTTGAGAGTCTTCCTAAGTTCGCCGTTGAGGTAAAGTTTGGCTTCTTTGTTTGCGGTATCGAGCGTAAACGCAACGTGATAGAATACTCTGTCGTCGCGAAGGTCCACGCCGCTGAAAACGAGCACTATCTGGTTGCGCGCGTTTTCCTTATCCATATAGCAGATACGCGGCACGCCGTTGGAATAAACTTCGAAACTTAAGTACGAGGTATCCGCGTCCTTGTGGTTGCCGTAAATTACTCCCGCGCGATCGGTTTGAGCCTTGGGAATGTTGACTACCGCCTCTAACGTACGGACGAGTTTGGCGGGCTTAGCGGTTTCGTCAAGGACTTTGGTCTTGGAAAACTTAAGACCTTTTGCGGGAGCGTTTACCGCGCTTTTGCCGCTGAGAAGGTCGTTACCGCTTGCGGAAAGGTCCCTAACGCGGGTCGCCGCCATGCTTACGCCGAACGCGGGATCGTATTCGTTGACGGTGTAATAATTCTTCTCGTCGGTAAAGTCGTAGGATATGAGAAGTCCTTCGACGTTGCCTTTGACGGCTCCCGTTTTGTCCGCCGCGACCTGCTCCGCCGTGCGCGCCGTCGAGAATACCGAAAGGCTCTTGATCTTGCCCTTGAAAGGGTATTGGTTGTACGTCGAACCCGTGCGATAGTCGCCGCCTACGCGGAAAGTCGAAGCGGTAAACGCCGAAGTGAGCGGATATGCCGCCATTGCGCCCGCCTTGGTTCCGTCTATGTACACCGTCGTTTCGCTGTCGCCCAGCACGAAAGCCACGTGGACGAAGCCTTTGTTCCTTACGTCGACGGTGTTGTCGAGATTATGGTTGTAGACTACCGCTCCGCCCGCGGCCGCAAAAATGCGCGGCGAACCCTTGGCGGTTATTTCGAAGCTTACGCAGTTGATCCCGTCGTGTTCGTAACTCGAGAAAAACGTGCCCCTTACGCTCTGATCGATACTCAGGACCGCTTCTACCGTGCGCGGCAATACTTCTATCGGTTTACACGTGTCGAAAGTGTCGTACTGCGAAAACGTCATACCGTCTGTTTGCGCCTTAACCGCCGCTTCGCCGTTGAGCGCGTCAGCCTTAGCCGGCGCGGCGTAAACGACCGCGACGAAAGCGAACAGCACGGAAAGTATAACTCCGAATAGTAAGCTTTTACGTTTCATATTTGTCTCCTTCCTATTGATATCTTATTTCTTCCAGAATTTCGTTCTTGTTGGTGACGTGTTTTTTGAATCCGTCGTAATCGTAGGTTGCTAAAGTCATAGCGAGCGCGTCGATAATGCACAAGTGCGCCACTCGCGCCGAAACCGCCTCTACGGGGTAATTCTCTTCGTCCGCAAAAGCGCAAAGTACGTAATCGCTTTCGCTTGACAGCGGAGAATTGCGGAAACTCGTAAGCGCCACCGTAAGCGCGCCGGCGGTTTTCGCGCGTTTTACCGCGTCGACGACCGCTTTAGTCCTTCCGCTGTGCGATACGCCTATCACCACGTCGCCTTTTTTCGCGTTGGCGGCGGTAACGTTCATGAACAGCGCGTCCGTGTACGCCGAGGCGGGAAGTCCCAACTGCGCGAATCTGTACTGCGCGTCGATGGCGATAACCGAAGACGTGCCCACGCCGAAAACGAGTATGCGTTCGGCTCCCGCCAGCGCGTCGCAAACGGCTCGCACCTGCGAAAAGTTTATCATCCCCAAAGTGTCCTTGAGCGTGCGCGAAGACGACGAGAAAACTTTGCCGAATACTTCTTCGACGTCGTCGTCCGGACTAAACGCCGGTAGTTTGTCGACCTGCCTGCCTTTTGCCGACGACGAGATCATGTCGTCCGACGAGGCGAGCGCTATCTTAAAAGCCGAAAATCCGTCGTATCCGAGATCGTGGCAAAACCTGATGACCGCGCTGGGCGCTACGCCGCACTCGCTTGACAAGTCCTTGGCCGTCATGTAGACGACCTTCGAGGGATAAGAAATGACGAACGAAGCGATTTTTTGCTCCGCCGCCGTAAGCTCCTTATATAAATTATGAATTTGCGCTAATACCAAAACTACCCCCGCCGCGAAACATAAATAGAATTTTATTCCACGATTATTGTTTATTCTGTAATTATATTTTACTACTCGGAAAACAAATTGTCAACGCTTTTCGCGCCGTTTGCGGCAAATAACGCGAAACGGCAAATCGAAAAACACAAATAATCAATCGGCACGAAAGAATACGACAATAAAAAAGAGAGCGGACGAGCCGCTCCCGATTTTGTCAAAGGGTTTTTTCTTTTATTTCTTTTGTGATCTTTGCGACGAAGGCGTCCAAAGTCATATTTTCGGTCTGCGCCGTGTCGCGAAGTCTTACCGCCACGGTGCCTTCCGCCGCTTCCTTTTCGCCGAGTACGAGCATGTACGGCACCCTGTCCACAGCCTGCGCCTCGCGGATCTTGTAGCCGATCTTCTCGTTGCGGTCGTCAAGCTCCGCTCTTACGCCGGCGGCCTTGAGCGTTTCGTAAACCTTATTGCCGTACTCCGCGCATTTCTCGGACACGAGCAGGACTTTGGCCTGAACGGGCGCGAGCCAAACGGGGAATTTGCCTTTGGTTTCTTCGATAAGGTACGCCATAAAGCGATCGAGCGAACCGAGAATAGCGCGGTGTATAACGACGGGCGTTTTTTCTTTTCCGTCCGCGTCGGTGTACTTAAGATCGAACTTGGCGGGAAGGCAGAAGTCGAGCTGGCAGGTCGACAGCGTGTATTCCGCGCCTACCGCCGGAACTACGTTTACGTCGAGTTTCGGCCCGTAGAAAGCCGCCTCGCCTATCTCTTCGGTATAATCGATTCCGAGCTGGTCAAGCACCTGACGAAGCGCGTTTTCGGCTTTTTCCCACATAGCGTCGTCCTGATGGTATTTTACCTTGTCGGCGGGATCGCGAAGAGAGAGCACGCAACGGTATTTGTCGATTCCGAAGTCCTTGTACACCTCGAAAATAAGATCGACCACCTTGCCCACTTCGTCCTTAATCTGCTCGGGCGTTACGAAAAGGTGCGCGTCGTTCTGACAGAAGTGTCTGCCGCGCTCGATGCCTTTGAGCGTGCCGCTCGCCTCGAAACGGAAGTCGTGCGCTATTTCGCCTATGCGAAGCGGAAGATCGCGGTACGAACGCTTCTGGTTAGCGTATATCATCATATGGTGCGGGCAGTTCATGGGACGGAGAACGAATTGTTCGCCCTCGACTTCCATGGCGGGGAACATATTTTCCTTGTAGTGTTCCCAATGTCCGCTCACGCGGTAAAGTCCTACCGTGCCCACGCAAGGCGTCATTACGTGAAGATAGCCTCTGTCGCGCTCCTTCGCCTTGATATAATTTTCGAGTTCCTGCCATACGACGTAACCTTTGGGAAGGAACATCGGAAGCCCTCTGCCCACAAGGTTGTCCGTCATAAACAACTGCATTTCCTTGCCTATCTTGCGGTGATCGCGCGCCGCCGCCTCTTCGAGTCTCTTAAGGTACTCGTCGAGTTCTTCCTGCGTGGGGAACGCAATACCCTTGATACGCGTAAGCATTTTGTTGTTCTTGTCGTTTTTCCAGTACGCGCCGGACTGTCCCATTACCTTAAACGCCTTGAGCGCCTTGGTATAGCAAAGGTGCGGACCTACGCACATATCCACGTATTCGCCCTGGGTGTAAAAACTGATTTTGGCATCCTCGGGCAGATCTCCGATATGCTCGACCTTGTAGTCCTCGCCGCGCTCTTTCATAAAGGCTATCGCTTCGTCGCGGGGAAGGATCGACGGACGAATGGGCAGATTTTCCTTGACTATCTTACGCATTTCGCCTTCTATCTTGGCAAGGTCCTCGTCCGTAAGCGTAACGTCGCCGAGATCTACGTCGTAATAAAATCCGCTCTCGTTAGCCGGACCGTACGCGAATTTAGCGTTCGGGAACAAACGCTTGATCGCCTGCGCCATAATATGCGCCGCGCTGTGCCGCATGATGTGCAGCTGTTCTTCTTTGTCTTCGACTTCTTTTACTTCGCCGTCGTTGTAGATCGCTTTCATATATATCTCCTTGTTTTGCAAAATAAAAACCCTTAACGGATAATTCCGTCAAGGGTGCTATGCACGGTTCCACCTTGAGTTTTACTCTCATCTCCCCTTACGCGGGCTCACGACGGCGAATACTTGTTTTCCTCGCCGCGGCTCGGGAACGGTCTTCGCCTTACCTTGCTTACGGGACTTACAGCCCAGGTCCCGACTCTCTATAAGCGGTAAATAAGGTTACTCTTTCCTTCAACGCCTTTTACGCTACTAATTGTAGCACTTTGGTTTTCTCTTGTCAATATAAACGTGCGAAAATCGCGAAAAATTATTGATTTTCGTCCTCTTCCCGTTGTTCTTCGTACCGCCTTGAGCGCTCTTGCTCTTCCTCGGTCCGCTCCCCGGTCTGCTCCCCGGGCGCTTCGGATCGCTCTTTCGCCTTTTCTTCCTCGTAGCGCTTGCGCGCTTCTTCTTCGGCTTTTTGCGCTTCTTCCATGCGCTTTTTCGTGCCTTCTTCGCCGAATTTGTTGTCGAAGACTATCACGAAGTACAGCACGAAAGCGAACGCGCCGCAAAACAGCGCGCCGAAGCCTACCGCGCCGTTAAGCAAACTCTTGTCGAGAAGATACATCATGCCGAATACGATAAAGCCCGCCATAAAGATAAGCGCGACTATCGCGACGAATTGTCTTGTCTTTTTGCTCATACTTGTATTATAGCACCTTTTGCGGTAAAAATCAATAAAAACAAGCCGCCTTAAAAATAAAGCGGCTTACTTTACAGATCGTCGGCGTCCTGCGTGGGCGTTTCGCCGTCGGAGGGCGTTCCCGTATAACTGCCTAAGGGGTCGGCGGGATAAATATATTCGCTGTGTTTGCGCTTTTTCTTCACACTCCGAGTATGAGCAAAAGCGTAAAGAATTATACCTTACTTGCCGTAATAAACGTCCAGAATATCTATGCCGAGCATGGGCAAAAGGCGCGTAAGATTGATACGTTTGCGCATATACGCGTGATACCTGAGTCCGTCGTCGCAAAGCTGTTTGTCGACGTGAACCGATTCTATCGTCGTATCGGCCTTAGCAAGCGCGTAAAGTTTCTTAAGTTCGTCTACCGGCGGGATCTCGTCCTCGATAGCCTTGCGGATCTTATCCCAGTTGTCGGTAATATCGCTCGGTTTGATCTCGGTCGTGATCGTCGGAGAGTTGAGCGCCATCATCGACGGGGTAAGACCGGGGCCGTAAACGCGTTTTACCTCTTCCCAGTCGATATGCTCTTCGTGAGCCTCGACCTTGTCAAGACGCGCGAGTTTGTGATATACGTCCGCTATTATCAGCGTGGATACGCCTACTTTGCGGCCGTGATATTCGGCGAAAAGCCCGCGTTCGATCTTCTTGCATTCCCAAAAATGCGAAACGACGTGTTCCGCTCCGCTCGCGGGGCGCGAAGTGTGGGTAAGCTGCATGGCTATTCCGGAAAGAACCAGCGACTCCATTATCGCTTTTACCGCGCGTTCGTCCTTGCCGCTGACGTACGGAGCGAGGGCGGCTATTTCGCTAAGCGCCTTGCGGATAAGCGAAGCGACCTTTTCGCAATAGTAATCGCCGTGAACGTAATGCGCTATTTTCCAGTCGGCGAGCGCCACGTACTTAGCCATCATGTCGCCGAATCCCGCTTGCTTGAGCACGTCGGGAGCCTGCGCCAAAATCGTCGTATCGGCTATTATCACCTGAGGCTGACGGCATTGATACGAAAGCTTGAATCCATCCTTGAGTATGGGCGCGGAATCGGAAGCGAATCCGTCCATGCTCGGCGCGGTAGCGAAAATCGCGAAAGGCTTGTTCTCCAAGTACGACGAATAGCGGCAAATGTCGTTGCACGAGCCGGAGCCTACCGACAAAACGCCGTCCACTCTGCGCTCGAGCGCGCGGAGTTCGTCGACTTCGGTCATAGCCGCTTCCTTCATGTCGTCGTAAACGCGCATTTCGACGAAAAAGCCGTTATCTTTGAGATTTCGGAGGATTCCGTCGCTTACGAGCAGTTCGTTTGTGTCGCTTACGAGCAGTATGCGCGTGGGGAAACCGTTTGCCTTAAGTATCTGTCCTACTCTGTTTACGTTGCCGGCGGCAACCTCGAGAGCCTTGAGATCGAAATCGTGAGTATGTCCGCAAGGGCAGTTTTGCAGAGATTTACGAAGCGCTTGAAGATCCATGTTTTTACCTTCTTTTTTTCTTTAATTATATTCCGTCGCGCCTTTCGTGTCAACGCTTTGCCACGCATTGCGAAAAGTTGAAAAACGTCTTGCGTATCGGGCAAAAATATTGCGCGTTTTGCGCCGTTTCAGTCCTCGTTGTCTTTATTCGACCTTGCGGCTATGCGCTCGCACAGCTCGTCGAACGCGCTGTATCCCATATCCTTGAGACGCTGATTGCGCGCGGCTATTTCGAGTATGCAGGCAAGGTTTCTGCCGGGTTTTACCGGTATGGTGTAAAGCGGCACCTGCATTTTGAGAATATTGAAAAACGCCTCTTCGTTGCCGAGTCTGTCGTAATTTTTCTTGTCGTCCCAGTCCTCGAGTTTGACGACCATATCGATAGTTTTGCTTCTGCGTATCGCGCCCGAGCCGTACATCATCTGTATATTGATAATGCCTATTCCGCGGATCTCCGCAAAGTGCGCCGTGGTATTGGGCGCAGTGCCTAAAAGTTTGTCGCTTATGCGGCTGATCTTGACCGCGTCGTCCGCCACTATTCTGTGCCCGCGCTGAATGAGTTCGAGCGCCGTTTCGCTCTTGCCCACGCCCGACTTGCCGATGATAAGCACGCCCTCGCCGTATATATCGGTAAGCACGCCGTGAATAGTAACGGTAGGCGCCAGTATCTCGTTAAGATAAATGGAAAGCTCGTTGATAAAAGCCGTCGTGCGAAGCGGACTTTCGAGAATCAAACGGTCGAATTTCTCCGCGGCTTCTATTATTTCGGGAAGTTTTTCGGCTTTGGTAAGCACGAGGCAGGGAAAATCGTACGCAAAAAGTCCTTCGAGGGCCTTGACGCGCTCTTCGTGGCTCATATTGTGCAAAAACGCCGTTTCCTGCTCGCCCATTACCTGCACGCGCTCGGCGGAAAAATGCTCGTAAAAGCCAACGAGCTGAAGTCCCGGACGGGATACGTGGAAAGTCGCCACGTGTATTTTGCGCTTACGGCTCCTGTGTACCACCGTAAGGTTTAATCGTTCGCAAAACTCCTTGACGGGTACGTCGACTTCGGTTTCTTCGAGGTCCACTACGTTGTTGTTTATCATATTTTACTCCTTTTCGTTAAGACAAAATTTCTCTATCGTTTTGGCTACGCCGTCGTCGTTGTTAGACTCGGCTACGTAATCCGCCGCCGCCTTTACGTCGTCGGTCGCGTTGCCTACCGCTACGCCGAAGCCGACGGCCTTAAGCATGGATATATCGTTGAAACTGTCGCCTATCGCCATTACGTCGTCAGGCTCAAGTCCGTAGATCTTGCAAAGTTCCTCCGCCGCGCGCTTTTTGCCGCCCTCCGCCGAGTAAACTTCGAGGTACTTCGGTCCCGAATGTCCCAGTTCCAAGCCGTCTATGCCGAGCGAGCGTATCTTGTCGATAACGATACGTTCGTCGCCCTTGCAGATGATGACGAATTTGTTGGCGCTTTTGCCGCTGCTTTCGATAAAGTCGCCCAAAACTCCCCTGACGCTGACCTTAACGCCGCAAATACGCTCGTAATTGCGGGTAATGTCGTTGTTCTCCTTGACGTAAATGTCCTGCCAGTCGTAAAAGTGATAATATTCGCCCGTTTCGTCAAGCGCGCGGGCTATTCTCAGCGTTACGTCGTGGCTAAGAGGCAAGTCGAACGCGGGAGTGCCGTCGGCGTTGGGGATAAGAGTACCCATAAGACACGAAACGCCGACTTTCTGATTGAGCAGTCCGAGGTCCTTTGCGTACTCTACGCACGACGAATACGATCTTCCGGTGCAAAGAATAAATATTCCGCCTTTTGCCATGTACGCCCCGATTGCTTTTTTCGATCGTTCGGTGACGATAGGTCTGCCGTTTTCGTTGATCCCGGAAACGCCGGTGCCGAGCGTGCCGTCAAAGTCGCAAAGTATCATCTTGTATTTCATTACGGGTTCTCCTTAAAGTAGTCGTAAACCGATCTCGCCGCCCTCTTGTTCAGCCCGCTGACTCCCTCGAGTTCTTCGAGCGTAGCCGACTTTATCGCCGCTATCGAATCGAAAACCGACAATAGTATTTCGCGGTTTTTCTTGCCTATATTGGGGATCTTTTCGAGTTCGCTGCCGTGGCGCTTCGCTCTTACCGATCTATGATACAGAACGGCGAATCTGTGCGCCTCGTCGCGCACGCGCTGCATGAGTTTGAGCGCGTTGTCGTCGCGGCTCAGCCTTATCGGCTCGTCGGACGAAGGCACGAAAATCTCTTCGTGCTTTTTTGCCAGCGAAACGACGGGAACGTAAACTCCTGTTTCTCTTACCGACTCGATGGCGGACGAGAGTTGCCCTTTGCCGCCGTCGACGACGATGAGATCGGGTTTTTCCCAGCCTTCGGCGATTTTGGCGAGCCGCCTGTGGATTACCTCGCGCATCGACGCGAAGTCGTCCGCTCCCTTGACCGTCTTGATCGAAAACCTGCGGTACTCGCTCTTGTCCGCCTTGCCGTCGATAAAGCACACGTCCGAGGCTACCTGATCGGTCCCGCTGATATCGGAAATATCGAAGCATTCGATACGCCGCGCCGACGGAACGCCTAAAATTTCCGCGAGCCTTGCCGCCGCGCCTATCGTCATAGCCTCTTCCTTGGCTTGCCGCGCCACGCTCTTGAGCAAAAAGTCCGAAGCGTTGCGCCGCGCCATTTCGGCAATTCTTCCCCGCGTGCCTATCTTAGGGAAAACGACGTCGACTTTCGCGCCCGTGCCCGCTAAATAATCGCGTATAACCTGCGCGTCGAATTCTTCCGTAAAATCTATCTCTTCGGGAAGGAGCGAGGGCGAAGAATAATACTGCGCGACGAATTCGGCGTATACGTCTTTGGTTTCCAGATGCGCTTCGACGATCGGATAGTTGCGTACGCCGAGCATTTTGTTGCCGCGCACTATCGCCACCGACATTACCGAATACGTACCGTCCGAAGCGTACGAAAATACGTCGATATCGGTAACGCTGCCGAGGTTCGCTATCGTGCGCGAAGATAACTTCTTGAGCATTTCGAGACTGTCGCGGTACTTTATCGCCCGCTCGAAGTCTTCGTTAAACGCGGCGAGTTCCATTTTCTGCGTGAGCACGCGCTTGGCTTCCTCGTCGTCGCCGTGAAGAAACTTCATCGTTTTCTTGACGAGTTCGGCGTATTCTTCGGCGCTTATATACCTCATGCAGCAGCCTTTGCATAGCCCTATGTCGTAGTTAAGGCACGCGCGTTTGCGGCTGCGCATCGTCTTGGCGCAGGTACGTATGCCGTAAACCGTCCTTATTACGTCGACTATTTCGTTTACGCGGATACCGTTGAAGTAAGGCCCGAAGTATTTCGCTCCGTCGCGCTTTACCTTTCGCGTGATCTCTATCGAAGGATATTCGACCGACGTGTCTATCTTGATATACGGACTGGCTTTGTCGTCCTTGAGAAGTATATTGTAATACGGCTTGTATTTCTTGATAAGGTTGTTTTCGAGCGCTAAGGCGTCCGACTCGGTAAGCACGATGATATACTCGAAATCCGCGACGTTTGACACCATCGCCATGACTTTGCGCGGCTTGGAGGCGTGGTTAAAGTATTGGCTGACGCGGTTTTTGAGAACCTTCGCTTTGCCTACGTAAATTACCGTGCCGCTGCTGTCCCGCATGATATACACGCCGGGATTGAGCGGCAGAGATTTAATTTTCTCTTTGCTTACCATACGCGCACCCGCAATAATCCTGTCTGTACAGTCCCAACTCCGCGCTGAGCTCTATGCTTCGCTTGAAGCCTTCGCGTTTCTTAAAATCGGAGAAAAGCCACTTTACGCCTGTTTCTTCGGCGACCAAAGCGCCTATTTCGTTGATTTTGTCCGAGTTCTTGTGCGGCGAAACGGTCAGAGTCGAGCAAAAATACTCGTATCCCTCTTTCTTCGCCTTTTCCGCCGCGGCGCGAAGTCGGAGATAAAAGCACTCGTCGCACCTCTTGCCGCCTTCCTTCTCGTCTTCGAGCCCCTTCGCCGCGCGTATGAAATCCCGCTCGTCCTCGTCGCCCTCGATAAGGTTTACGCCGAAATGCGAAGCGACCTTTTTGAGATTGTCGAGTCTTTTTTCCCGCTCCGCTTGCGGCATGATATTGGGGTTATACCAAAAAAGCGTGAGGTCGCACTTATCCCGGATACGCTCGACGCAAGCCGTGGCGCACGGACCGCAACAGCAATGCAAAAGCACTTTTTTGCCGCCGCCGATCAGCGCCTCGGTCATAAGTTTGTCAAAGTTTACTTTATTCATTACGCCACTCTCATCACGTGCGTAACGTCGCCGGAAAGCGTCAGCGTTACCGTCTTGTACGTTTCGCCGCCCTCGAGCCGCTCGGTAATATTGTCGTAATCGGTGCAGGCGGCTATAATATCCACGAGTGTGGACACGCTTTTGCCTCCGACCGCTTCGATCTTCCTGCCATCCTCGAGTCTGACCGCCGCTCCGTCGTACGAGATCGACGAATTTACGAACGAAACGGTTTCGCTCTCCGTGCCGTCGTCGTAGCCTACGGTATAAGCGACAGGTTTTTCGGTAGAGTGACGGACTATCCGCTCGTACGCGGACCTGACTATCGCGTAAGGCGTGACGAAATTAACGTTTTCGCTGCTCGTCCTACGCGCCGCGACGCCCAAAATCGCTCCGTCTTCGGTAAATACCGGACCGCCGCTCATTCCCTCGGCTATATGCGCCGTCACTTCGTAAAAAATCCCTTTCGGGTCGGTGGAAAGGTCGGCGTAACACATATCGGAAACGATACCTTCCGCCGCCTTGACGCCTTTGCCTCCCGAATTGCCGAGAATACGCACGCCGTCGCCTATACCCGCGCTTGCCTGCGAGAGCGTATAGTTCCTTCCCTCAAACTCGATTTTTACGACCGCAATATCGCAATATTCGTCCTTGCCGACGAATTCCGCTTCTTGATACGCGCCGCCTATCTTGACTTTTACTCCGAGCGTATCGCTCTCTATCACGTGATAGCACGTAATAAGGTAAGCGTTGCCTTCGCCCGTTTCCGCGACGAACGCCGTGCCCTTGACGCCGTCCGCGTCGATCTCGAAAGTCCTCGAATTCCACTCGCGCGTCGTTCTCGCAAAACTTCCGCCTTCGTCCGGAAGGCGCAGAAAAGGCATTATCGCGTAAGAGATCGTAAAGACTATGACGAAACTGATCGCTATTATGATAAGCAACCTGACAAGATTGTAAATTACCGAGATCTGTCCGTCTTCGGAAGGTTTCTTTTCTTCGACCGTCTTGTCTTCGGGCAAGGTTTCCGCGGTCCGGTCTACGGAAACTTGTTCTTTTTCGTTATTCATGGCTATATTGTATCACATTTTAATCGAAAAGTAAATATAATTTATTATACGACCGGGCAAGTTTTACATACTTTTCGGGAGGTAAAACGCTATGCGTAACCGCTGTAATGTCTTGTCGGGCGTAAAGTTTTCGGTATGCGACTTGAGCGGCAGGGTGATCGCGTGCGGCGTTACGGACGAAAACGGCGAACTGCTTTTCCCTTGTCTTCCTTACGGGAAATACCTGGTCAAGCAGTCGTGCGCTCCTATGGGTTACGCGCCCGTAAGCGAGTTCCGCGAAGTGGAAATATCTCCATGTAGACCGCATTGCACTATCCGTGCGGAAAATTTCGTAAACTGCGGAACGCTGCGGATCGTCGCTACCGAAAAGTAAAAACGGCGGGAAAACTTTTCCCGCCGCGTTTTATACGCGCGTAATTTTACCGCTCGCCTTGTAGTACGACGCTATCGCGCCTTCGCCCGATTCGTCTACGCGCGACCAATCGATCGGCTCTACGCCGCGACCGCTCAGAAACGCGTTGACCTTGGAAAACGGCTTGGAACCGAAAAAGCCCCTGTAAGCCGAAAGCGGGCTCGGGTGAGCGCTCTTGATAACAAAGTGGCGCGACGGCACGAATCTCGCTTTGCTTGCCGCATTAGCTCCCCACAAAATAAAAGCGAGAGGTTTTTCGCGGCGGGCAAGCGCTTCGACGATCGCGTCGGTAAATTCCTGCCACCCGTACTGAGAATGCGACTGAGCCTGACCTTCGCGCACTGTGAGCGTGGTATTGAGAAGCAAAACTCCCTGATCCGCCCAACCTATAAGCGTACTGCCTTGGGCCTCGACGCCGAGATCGTCGGACAATTCCTTGAAAATATTGATAAGAGAAGGCGGGAGCGGCACCCCGTCGTTTACCGCGAACGCCATGCCGTTGGCTTGTCCGCGTTCGTGATACGGATCCTGACCGAGAATAACGACTTTTACGTCGTCGTAATCGACGCGTCTGAGAGCCGCGAAGATCTTGTCTTTGGGCGGGAAAACAGTATGCGTCGCGTATTCGGCGTCGACCTTTTCCATAAGCGCGGAAAAGTACGGCTTGGAATACTCGGCGGCAAGGATCTCGTCCCATTCGTTGCCGATAACTTTCATAATTCAACTCCGATATTGTTTTTCGGGATCATTATACCACTTACGGACGAAAAACGCAAACGAATCAGACTATTTCGACGGCGTCAAGCATAAGAGAAAGGATCTTGTCGTGCTTTATGCGATAAAAAACGACTCTGCCGCGCCGTTCGTCTTCCACAACGCCGCAGGACTTAAGGTATGCGAGCTGGTGCGAAGCCGTGGTCTGATTAAGACCGAGCGCCATACAAAGATCGCTTACGCACATTTCCGAAATGGAAAGCGCCGACACTATCCGCACGCGCGTTTTGTCCGAAAAGGCGGAAAAAAGCGCCGCCAAAGACTCGAGCGAACTGCCCGACGGGCAAAACTCACGCACCAAAGAGAGTTTTTTTTCGCTCAAAAAAGTACAATTTTCTTCTCTTCTTTGCATACATAGTATTATAACACGAAAAAAGGCGAACGGCATACGTTCGCCAAAAGAAATATTGTCGTAAAAACGCTGAAATACGCGTGAGGTGGTGAAAATTGACTAACGAAGATATTTTCAGATTGCTGCTCGTCGTGCTCTTCGCGGGCAACCGCCAGATAAGCGGCGAAGAAGGCAAACTCGACTTTTCGGCGCTCAACGACCTGATCCTCGTCTCGCTCCTGTCGTCCGCCTCCTGCGGCGGCGAAAGCACCGCGGGCGAAAACACGACCTTCTGATCACATTTTGTCTACCGCGTCGATAAGTATGAGCTTAAGACCGTTTTTGAGCGCAGCGGCGACGGCTTTGGTAAGCGCGAGCCTCGTGAACGTTACGTCGTTATCGTCCGTCACGATACGGTTGTCGATATAAAACTTGTTGTACGCCTTGGCAAGCGTGATAAGATAGTGGGATATTACGCTCGGCTCGTATTTTTCAGCCGCCTCGCGTACCGTCTGATCGAAAGCGTTGAGAAGTTTGACGACCTCGTAGGCTTCGGCGCTGTCGAGCGCTCCGGCGGAAAATTTCCCTTTTACTTCTCCCGCCTTCGCTATAACCGACCGACAGCGCGCGTGAGCGTACTGCAAATACGGACCCGTTTCGCCCTCGAAAGAGAGCGCTTTGTCGTAAGAGAACACAAGGTCTTTGATCCTCGCGGACGAAAGCGCGTAAAATATAACCGCTCCCACGCCGACTTTTTTCGCCGTTTCCTCGTCCCTTTTGCCTTGCTTCTGCTCCATAACGTCGCCCACTTTCGCTACGGCGGTATCGAGCACGTCGTCGAGGAATACGACTTTGCCTTCGCGCGTGGAAAGCGTACTGCCCTCCAGACTTACCATGCCGAACGGCACGTGAACGAGCCTGTCCGCCCAGTCGTAACCGAGAAGTTCGAGGACCTTGAATACCTGTTTGAAATGTAAATTTTGCTGATAAGCGACTACGTATAAGCATTTATCGAAGTCGTAAGTATCGTGGCGGTACTTAGCCGCGGCGAGATCGCGCGTGGCGTAAAGAGTCGCGCCGTCTTTCTTGACGATAAGGCACGGCGGCATTCCCCACTCTTCGAGGTCGACCACTTTCGCGCCTTCCGACTCGGTAAGCAATCCTTTGTTTTGCAACTCGTCGATAATGGGTTGCATTTTGTCGTTATAGAAACTTTCGCCCGCGTACGAGTCGAATTTTACGCCGAGTTTGTCGTAGACTTTGGCGACTTCTTTGAGCGTTATTTCCTTGAATTTTTCGAAAATCGCGAGCGCCTCGGGATTGCCGTCTTCGATCTGCTTGAACCAATATCTGCCCTCGTCGTTGAGGCTCTCGTCTTTTTCCGCTTCCTTGTGAAAGCGCACGTAAAGATCGAGAAGAGCGCGGACTTTACGCTTCTCGATATCTTCGTCGTCGCCCCATTTCTTGTATGCGACGATGAGTTTTCCGAACTGCGTTCCCCAGTCGCCGAGATGATTGATACCCACCACGTCGTAGCCGAGATACTTGTAAACGCGGTAAAGCGAACCGCCGATAACGGTGGTAAGAAGGTGTCCGATATGGAACGGCTTGGCAATATTTATCGACGAGTAGTCGATGCAGATCGTCTTGTTTAAGCGCGATAAAGGCGCATACGTATCGCCTTTTTGCGCGCATTCGTCCAAAACGGCGCGGGTAATGTACGCCTTGTTGAGGAAGAAATTGAGATATCCGCCCGCTACTTCGCACTTTTCGACAGCGCCGCCGGTATTTACCTGATCTTTGAAGTCTTCGGCTATCGCGGCGGGACTTTTGCGCAAAGCTTTGGCAAAGCGGAAACACGGCAGACAAACGTCGCCGTTCTTACAGTCCTGCGTAGGCATGAGCGAAGCGTAAAGCTCGTCGCTCGTCATCGCTTCGGTCTTGAAATTTTCGCAAACGATCTTCTTGAAATCCATACTTAAACCCTATACGTTAAATCTGAAAAGCACGACGTCGCCGTCCTGCATTACGTAATCCTTGCCTTCGCTGCGCACCCTGCCTTTTTCCTTGGCTTGGTTAAAGCCGCCGAATTCGACGAGTTCGTCGTACGTCACGACTTCGGCGCGGATAAAGCCCTTTTCGAAATCCGAGTGGATCTTGCCGGCGGCTTGCGGCGCCTTGGTCCCCTTGGTGATAGTCCAGGCGCGGACTTCTTTTTCGCCGGCGGTAAGAAAACTGATAAGCCCCAAAAGTTCGTACCCGCTCTTGATGATGCGGTCGAGTCCGCTCTCGCCCAAACCCATTTCCGTAAGGAACATTTGCTTTTCGTCCTTGTCCGTAATGGCGGCTATCTCTTCTTCTATCTTGGCGCAGATGCTCAGCGCTTGCGAACCCTCCGCCGCGGCGTATGCCTTTACCGCCTTGACGTATTCGTTATCGGGCGCGCCTATATCGTCGTCGCCTATGTTGCAGCAGTAAATGACCGGCTTGGATGTGAGAAGGAAGAACGAATCGACGAGTTCCTTCTCTTCCGCCGTAAAAGTCATGGTACGTATACACTTTTCGTCGCTTAGATGCGCGTAAATGCGGTTAAGGAGCGCGGCTTCTTCGGCTTGCTGTTTGTCGCCCTGCTTGGCGAGTTTTTCCGCCTTGTCAAGGCGTTTTTTCACCGCTTCCATATCGGACAAAATAAGCTCGAGATTTATTGTCGTAATGTCGCGTATGGGATCGATGGAACCTTCAACGTGGATAATGTTGGGATTGTCAAAACATCTCACCACGTGCACTATCGCGTCCACTTCGCGGATATGCGAGAGGAATTTGTTGCCCAGTCCTTCGCCCTGCGACGCGCCTTTTACCAGTCCCGCTATGTCGACGAATTCGAGTACCGCCGGGGTGATCTTGCGGGTGTTGTACATCTTGCCGAGCACGTCGAGCCGCTCGTCCGGAACGGCTACCACGCCTACGTTGGGCTCTATGGTGCAGAACGGATAGTTCGCGCACTCCGCGCCCGCGCTCGTGATCGCGTTGAATAACGTGCTTTTGCCTACGTTGGGAAGTCCTACGACGCCTAATTTCATTGATATTGCCTCTTTCAGTTATTTACGGTCATATTATAAAACATTTTGAAATATTTGGCAAGCAAAACGGCGAACTTTGAAACATAAGGAGAAAAAAGCGAAAAAATAAAAAAATCCGCGCGGCTCATTTGCCTCCGCGCGGGCGAAAAAATAATAAATCCGCTTTTGTCCGAGTTAAGATTTCCGAAACTTAATCGTCTAATAATTCGCAAATTTTCCCGATTTTCGCAACGAGATCCTCGTCGTCGGCGTAAGCCGAAACCTTGACGAAACCGCTGTCGCTCTTATATGAGAATTCGACGTGCCATTTCGCGTTGTCCGCGTAAGGTCCGCGACTTCGGCGACGAAAAATTTTGCCGTCTTCGGCGCCCGGACGTCTTTCGGTCTTTTCGTTTCGTTCGTTGCGCGGCGCAAAATCGGCTGAAGTTTCTTGCTCCGTCACGACTGCGCCGTCCACCGTATAAGGTTCGGGCTTGACGTCCACGGGGCTCGTAAGCGGCGCAACCGCCGATATCGCCGCCATAATAACAGGTAATACGTTCATATTGCTTTATCTCCTTGGCGGTAGTATGAGCAATATTTTATTTTTTATCATCGGCAAAGGTAAATTCGACTTTGTCCGCGTAAACGCGCTCGACTTTTACTTTCACGCTCTCGCCTATTCCTATCGAAAACGAAGGGAATTTGACGCGCATCGCTTTCTCGTAATACGTATAGCGCGCCGGAAAAGACTCCGCCTTTATCATGCCCTCCACGCCGAAATCGGTCTCGGCGAATATCCCGCGCTCGGTAACTCCGCTGACTATCGCGTCGTATTCGTTGCCTATTTTGTCTTTCATAAATTCCGCTTTGAGGATATCGTCGACTCTGCGCTCCGCCTCCTCCGCTTTGCGTTCGGCAAGCGACGACGTTACGGAAACGGACTTAACCCACTCCTCGTAAGGCTTGAGCGTTTTGCCGCTCAAAAACGCGGAAATAATACGGTGTACGGCAAGATCGGGATAGCGACGGATCGGCGAGGTAAAATGACAGTAATACTTCGCGGCAAGACCGAAATGCCCGTCGCATTGAGGTTTGTATTCCGCCTTGGACATCGACCGGAGAGCGACTTTGCCGACTATTCCCTTAAGATCGTCGCCGACCTCGCCGAGCAAGCGCGCGTAATCTTCGGGCTCGGGCTTCGTCGGGAATTGCAGACCGAGCGTGTCGAGAAAATCGCAAAGCGCGGTTATCTTTTCTTCGGGCGGCGCTTCGTGAACGCGGTACACGAAAGGCACGCGCTTGTCAAAAAACGTCTTGGCGACCGTTTCGTTGGCTGCCAGCATGAATTCTTCGATAATCTCGTGCGAAACAAGACGTTCCGCTTTCTTTATGCCGATTACGCGCTTGTTTTCGTCGAACTCGAATTCCGTCTCGGCAAGATCGAATTCCACGCTGCCGCGCTTAAGTCTGCGCTCTTTCAGAATGAGGGCGAGTTCTCTCGCCGCAAAGAGCATATCGGTCAAAAACCCGTACTTTTCGCATAATTCTTCGTCGCCGGAAAGGATCGCCGCGATCTGCTCGTAATTCGTGCGCGCTTTGGAGCGAATAACGCCCTTGACTATCTCGCTGCGCTCAAGGTCACCCTCTGCGCCAAAATCCATAATAACGGACAGCGTAAGGCGATTTTGCCCCTCTACGAGCGAGCAAACGTCGTCGCTCAGCACTTCCGGAAGCATGGGGATAACGCGGTCGGCAAAATATACGCTCGTGCCGCGTTTGAACGCTTCTTTGTCTATGGCGCCGCCTTCTTTTACGTAATGCGAAACGTCGGCTATATGCACGTAAAGCGTGTAGCCGTTTGCGCGGCGCTTGACGCATATTGCGTCGTCAAAATCCTTGGAATGCGCGCCGTCTATCGTGATAACGCAATCTTGGGTAAAATCGCGGCGGCCATTAAGCTCCGTTTCGCTTATCGTGCGCTCGACGCTCTCGCTTTCGGCAACGACCTTTGCGGGGAACTTGAGCGGCAAGCCAAATTCGCGCACGACGCGCATGACTTCGGTATCCGTTTCGCCGTCTTCGCCCAAATCCTCGACGACCGTGCAAAAGATCGGTTCGTTGTCGAGCATTCTGCATACCGCGATATGTCCGTCGCCAAACGCTACCGAGCCGTCGCGCACCACAGCCAGCGAGCGCGGCATGCCTTTTTCGGTGGGTAAGGCGTATTCGCCCGCTATCTTAGCGACGAAGACCGCCTTGGGCCGCTCTAATATCCTGACGACTCTGCCTTCGCCCGCTCCGCGCTTTGACGTCGTCTTGCGAACGAGCACCCTGTCGCCGTGAATGGCGCCGCATAGGTCGTCGCCGTCGATATACAAGTCGCCTTTGCCCGAATCCGGCGTAAAGAAAGCAAAGTTCTTGCCTGTGCCGCAGATTGTCCCTTCGATAGCGGGCTGTTCTTTTATTTTATTGCGTTTTTTCTTTAATTTTTCTTTGTTTTTCTTTTTCATGATTTTGCGTAAAAATAAGAAAAAGGACGGTCGTCCCGTCCTCTCCTTCTGTCTTGGTTATGCCGAATAACCGGTGTAGATCATTACCGTCACGAAATATACGACGGTAAGAACCGCGATCGTGATGGCGAAAATCACCGTGAGCTTGCGAAGAAGTCCTTCGAGCGTATGGCCTTTGTTCTTGCCGTAAAAAGTCTCGGTCTGTCCGGTAATGGGGTTTACGCCGTTGCTTGCGCTGGGTTGGATAAGTACGATAACTACGAGAGCGAGAGCGAGCACCGCAATGATGATCGCGATAACTATTCTGAGCGTAGGGAATACGTCAGCTGCAAAACTAGAAACTTCTGATGCGTTGATAAGCGAAAAAGGATTCATCAAAAACACCTCTTGATATTTTTTGCCTTAATATTATAGCATAGCAAAATGGATTTAGCAAGCATTTTGAGCCGCGAAAAAGCGGAATTTAGGCTATTGCGGACGATAAAAACGCTGGTATGGCGAAAAAAAGCGCTTTTTGTCGTCAAAAAAGAGCGAAACGACGGGTTTTTTCGTTTTTACCTTGACTTTGGACGTAAAGTACAATATAATTGAAGTATGGATAACAACGCCGTAATCTACTACTCTACCGGCTCGTCGTACCTTAAGACCGACGGGGCGATCTATTCGGATAACGGAACTCTGCATATCGACTTTGACGGCGAAGGGTTCGGGTTTTTCGTCGAGATAAAAAACGGTCTGATTACGCTCCGCTCCGACGGCGAGATCAAATACTTCGTCGATTTCGGCGAAAAGGAACAAGACGTTTTGCTCGATACGCCCTTCGGCGACGCGATAGTAAAAGTAAACGTCGAAAAAGCCGAGTACCGTAAAAGAGGGGACGGACATTTCGTTTCGCTTGCGTTCCGCTTTGACGGTAAAATAACGAACGAGAGCAGAATTTTAGAGATAAGGGGGAAATTAAAATGACTATCGAATACTTCGGCCACTCCTGCTTCCGCCTGGAAGGAAGTAAATCCGTACTCTTCGACCCGTATACCGGGGTAGGGTACGAAATGAATAATACGAGCGCGGATATCGTCGTATGCTCGCATTTTCACTTCGATCATCACGCGACCGACAAGGTCGTATATTCGCATCTCGTCGACGTTCCCGCCTCGCGGAACTTCGACGGCGTGGAAATAAGCGGCGTTTCGACTTTTCACGACAGCATGGGCGGAACGAAACGCGGCAATAACACAGTCTTTAAGGTGAAAATCGACGGCGTTACGGTCGTACACCTCGGAGATATCGGTTTTATCGACGAAAAAGTCGTCTCCTTTGCCAAAGGCTGCGACGTTTTATTCGTGCCCGTCGGCGGGTTTTATACCATCGACGAGATAGACGCCAAAACGATCGCCGACAAGATAGCGCCGCGCGTGATCGTTCCCATGCATTACCGCGTAAAGACCTGCAATCTTCCCATCGCTCCGGTAAGCGCTTTTACCGAACTGTACGACGACTTTAACCGATGCGGCAGTAAATGCGAATACGAAAGCTTGGTTGACGGCGTAAACGTCTTCGATTTCTGAAAACCCATATTACGAAAAAGCGGGAGTAAATAAATACTCTCGCTTTTTTGCTTTTTATTCCCATTCGATGGTTGCGGGGGGCTTGGAAGTGATATCGTACACTACGCGGTTGACCGACTTCACTTCGTTGACTATGCGGCGGCTGACGATATCGAGCACTTCGTACGGAATACGCGCCCAGTCGGCGGTCATTCCGTCCACGCTCGTTACTCCGCGAAGTGCGAGCGTATAGTCGTAAGTGCGGTAGTCGCCCATAACTCCCACCGTCTGCGTGGACGTAAGCACGGCAAAATACTGCCAGACGCTTTTGTCAAGTCCCGCCTTGGCGATCTCTTCGCGGTAAATACAGTCGGCTTCGCGCAGAATTTCGAGCTTTTCTCGCGTGACTTCGCCCATAATGCGAATTCCGAGTCCCGGACCGGGGAAAGGCTGGCGCATTACGATAGACTCCGGAAGTCCGAGCGTAAAGCCGAGCGCGCGCACTTCGTCCTTGAACAGGTCGCGAAGAGGCTCGATTATTTCCTTAAAGTCCACTACCGACGGAAGTCCGCCTACGTTGTGATGGCTCTTGATCGTCGCGCTGCCGTTTAGTCCGCTCTCTATGCGATCGGGATAGATGGTGCCTTGCACCAAAAAGTCGACTTTACCGATCTTTTTCGCTTCGCGCTCGAATACTTTGATAAAGTGCGAACCGATAATTTTGCGTTTCTTTTCCGGCTCGCACGCGCCTTTGAGCGCGTCTAAAAACTCGTCCTGCGCGTCGACCTTGATAAGGTTCATTTTTTGCTCGCCGGCAAAGACTCGCACGACCTCTTCCGCTTCGTTTTTGCGAAGCAATCCGTGATCTACGAAAACGCAAATGAGATTGGGACACGCCCTGTGGATAAGCGTCGCCGCGACGGCGGAATCAACGCCGCCCGAAAGCGCGCAAAGGACCTTTTTGTCGCCTATTTTTTCGCGTAAAAGTTCGATTTGCTCGGCGGCGAAGTTAGCCATATTCCAGTCGCCTTTTAGCCGACAAGCCTTGAAAAGGAAGTTTGAGATAATATCCTTGCCCTTTTCGGTATGGGCGACTTCGGGGTGGAACTGAACGCAGTAAATCTTTCTCTTATCGTCCTCGAATCCCACGTTGGGAACGTTGTCCGTGCTTGCGGTAACGCGGAAATCATCAGGCAGGTCGCGCACGTAATCGCTGTGGCTCATCCAGCAAATGCTTTCTTGCGGTAAGCCGTCGAAAAGCACGGTTTTTCCGTCGCGACGGTTGAGCGTGCATTTCCCGTATTCGCTCTCGCCGCGAAAAACCTGTCCGCCGAAGCGCTGAGCTATGAGCTGACAGCCGTAGCAAATGCCGAAAATCGGCACGCCGAGCGAATATATTCCGTCGTCGGGGCGGGGAGAATCTTCTTCGTATACGCTCTTAGGCCCTCCCGAAAAGATTATGCCCTTGGGCTCGTACGCCTTAATTTTTTCGATAGGCGTGGAAAAGGGAATAAGCTCGCAATACACGCCGAGTTCGCGCACTCTGCGTGCTATGAGCTGATTGAACTGACTGCCGAAGTCGAGAATAAGCACGGTTTCTCTTTGCATAACGGTCTCCTACGAAGCGAATTTCTTGATAAACCAGGTAAACGTGCGGTCGGGAAGGATCTTCTTGAAAAACCAAAAAACGTGATACTTCGCGCCCACGATATAAAAAGGTTTGTATTTGCGTTTGTCGATTATTCCGAGTATCTTGTCGCAGACTTTTTTCTCGTCCATGCGCTTGTCGTTACGCGAAGCGACTTTTTCGTCCGCCTTGCGTATGCGGTCGCCGTAACGCTCGGACTGCGGGTATTCGTGCAGGCGGTTGACGGTAAAAGGCGTCTTGACGTCGCCCGGACATACGGATGTCACGTCTATCCCAAAGGGTTCGACTTCCATTTTGAGTCCCAGCGAATACATATGCATTCCCGCCTTGCTCGCGCAGTACATCGTGCGGTACGGAAGCGGAAAAAGAGCGCAAGCCGACGTGATATTGACTACTTTGCTACCCTTATCCATAAGCGGCAAAAGGCGCTTGGTAAGGTAAATTGCGCCCATTTCGTCCACGTCGAAAATATGCTTGATAGCCTCGTCCGAAAGAAGTTCGCACGCTCCGGTAAGCCCGTAGCCGGCGTTATTGATAAGCACGTCGACGCGCGAGGTCATTTTCCTGATCTGTTCGACCGCCGAATCTATCGCCTCTATCGACGAAATATCGCATACGATAGCGTTTTCGCCGCCGCTACGGCACAAGCCTACGACGGTGTTTTCTTTGCTCAGAGTTTCGAAAAGTCTCTTGCCGATACCGCTGCTGCTACCCGTGATAACTATGAATTTTCCTTTCATACTTGCCTCCTTTGGGGGTTAGGTGTTATGGGATTCCATAATTTTGAGTTTATCTTTTTCGTCTTCGGTATTGGCGCTTGCGTTTTCGCTGTGGTATCCGCCTTCCTTGAGCATGGCGTTTTCGCCGAGATTGACGCGATCTTCTTCGGGAAGTTCCTCCGCCGCATGGTCCTTAAAC
>CACZPH010000051.1 GCA_902783025.1 uncultured Eubacteriales bacterium
AGGTAGTTGGGCGCGGTCTTGAGATACATAAAGTACGTCGTCTCGTCCGTCGCGATATCGAACGCGTCGCCCTTGCCCAAAAAGTCATACTCGATATGTACCGAATACATCGAAGCGAGCGGCTTGTTGAGTGAAAACGGCTTGCCGTTTACGGTGCCTTCGAAGGTAAAACCGCGCTTGTCGTGCGTAAATTTTGCCTCGCCCACGTCAATAAGGCACGTCTTGCTGTTGTAGTAATCGGTAACGCGAACTTCGTCGCAAAAGCCGTATTTGCCGCTCTCGACTTCCTTGCGGACCTCTTCGCGCTCCCACCTGTACCAGTCGGGCACGTGCGAAAAGCCCTTGTCCGTGTTTACGCCCTTAAGACGGCTGAGCTCGTCCATTTCCCACTCCGCTCCGCACGCCCTGCAGCCGAGTTTTATCCCCTGCGAATACGTCTGAAACTCCTTGCCGCACGCGGGGCACTTGTAAAGAATTCTGTGCAGACCGTCAGCGCGTTTCTTACACTTGATCTTGTAGCCTTTCTCCGCCTGCCACTTGTATTCGTCTTTCTCAAAGGCTTTTTCTATGCGCGCCTGAAGTTCTTCCGCCGAGAGCGCGTTTACCTCTTCTTCGCTCGCCAGCACGTAAAAATGCGCCTCTTGCCGTATTCCGCGATACGGATGCTTGCTCCACTGCGGCGAATTGAGGAAATTGCCGTTGGTCATGCACATTACTACGGGGACTTTGGCGAGCTTGCAGAATTTTCCCAGCGCGCCGTCGAGCCGCTCGTTGATCCCCGCGAGTTCGAACCTCGCCTCGGGATACAAAACGACGGACGTTTTGAGTTTGCGAAGGTAATGCAGCATGAGTTTCGCGGTCACGATATCGTGCGTAAATTTGCGCTTCGGTATTCCGCCCACACCGTACATAAGCCAATCTCCGCGGCGGAACTCCTCGACCGACATTACCCAGCCCGGAACGCGCGGCATCGTGGCGAGTACCGCCATCGGAAAATCCATAAACGACGCGTGCGTGGACAAAATAAGCATGGGGCCTTTTATCTTCCTGACTTCCTTGTCGGTCTTTACGTGCGCGTTGTTGAACAGGCAGTAAAAAGGCGCGACAAGATACTCGATAGGCTTGAGATACCACCTCGGCTTCAGGGGCTTGCGGTGAATATCGAATCTTTTTTGCTCTTTCATTTCTCCGTTTCCTTAATTTAACATATGTATAACTAAATTATATCATACGTAAACTTTTTTTTCAATAAAAAAGCGACATATTTTCGAATATGTCGCTTTTTGCTCCTGACATTTATAAGATTTCTCACTCGTCCAGAATATTGTTCTTTGCGTTCTGAACAAGGTCGTAATACCTGCCTTTTTCTTCCATAAGGCTCTCGTGCGTGCCCGCTTCGGCGATGCCTTTGTTCGCGATATAGAAAATACAATCCGCGCTCTTGATGGTGGAAAGACGGTGCGCGATGACGAAACTCGTCCTGCCCTTAAGCACGACGGCGAGCGCCTTTTGCAAAGCCTGTTCGGTGTGTGTGTCGATAGACGCGGTCGCTTCGTCGAGAATAAGGATCTTGGGGTCGGTAAGTATTACGCGGGCAAAGGAAAGAAGTTGTCTTTCGCCCGTACTCATTCTTACGCCCTGCTCCACGGTCTTTGTGTAATATCCGTCGGGAAGGCGAGAAATAAACTCGTCCGCGCATACGATTTTCGCCGCTTCGATGCATTCTTCGTCGGTAGCCTCGGGTCGCGCGTAACGGATATTGTCGATAATGGTGCCGCTGAAAATAAAGCTGTCCTGCATCATTACGCCGATTTGTCTGCGGAGCGAATCGAGTTTTACGCCGCTTATGTCTATTCCGTCTATCGTGATCTTTCCCGAATCTATATCATAAAAGCGCGACAAAAGGCTGATGATCGTCGTTTTCCCGGCTCCGGTGGGACCTACGAGCGCGATAGTCTTGCCGTGCGGCACGTCGAAACTTACGTGTTCGAGTACAGTCGTGCCTTTGTCGTACGAGAAAGTCACGTCGTCGTATCTGACGTCTCCCGCGATGGCGGGCATTTCCGTCGCGTTTTCCTTGTCCTTAATAGTCGGCTCGGTCTCGATGACTTCCATTACGCTCTCGAGGTTGGAAATAGCGTTGGTCACTTCCTGAAGTTGAGAAGCTATTTCGTTAAGCGGCGCGGAAAGCATACCGCTGAAGGAAATAAAGCTTATGATAAGTCCTACCGTAAGACCGCTGTTACCCGCGCCGATAAGGAAAAACGAGATCCAGTACACGAGCAGCAAGCCTATGTAATAAAAGCCGTCCATAAGCGGATAGTTGAATTCCTGAATGAATGTGATATCCCGGAACTTCTTGCGTACTTCGTCGTTTATGTCGTCGAAGATAGCCTCGTTTTTCGCTTCGCGGTTAAAGGCGTTGATAACGGCTTGACCCTGAACCGTTTCGGCGACGTACGCGCCGCGGTTACTGCGCTTTTCGCGGAAAATGCGGCGGCGCTTGTTGAGCGCTTTACGCCAAAAATACAGTATTACGGCAAGCGGAAGCATTACGGCGAGAATTACCGAAGCGAGCCGCCAGTCGATAAGGAATAACCATATTCCGATGCAAAGTATCTTGATTATATCGATAACAATGACGATGATAGCCGACGAAAAGACGTTGGCAAGTTCGTCAAGATACGAGGTCGCGCGCACTAAAATTTTGCCGTTGGGACGCGAATCGTAGTAGTCGAAAGCGAGTCGCTGAAGATTGGCGAATACCGCCGAGCGCATATCGTGCACTACGCCGTGTCCCACTACCGTCATATACTTGATGCGGAAGTATCCGAAAACCGAATCGGACAGCATACTCAACGCATAACATACGACTAAGATTATTCCGAGCGTCTGCCAGTCGAGTTGATAGCCGAACACCTGCGCACCTTTCGTGGTAAGCACGTCGTCGACGATAAAGCCCATTATTCGCGTGGGGAACATGGACACGATACCGAGAACCACCATACCGATAAAGAGAAAAGCGATTACTTTGCGGTAGGGAATAGTAAACCTGAGCGCCTTTTTGATCGACGAAGCGGTGATCTTCTTGGTGTGTTCGTCTTCGTAATATCTGTTTCTGCGCGCCATACTTATTCCTCCTCCCTCTGCGAAGCGAGGACTTCGTAGAACATACCCCTGCTCTCGATAAGCTCCTGAGGCGTGCCGCTTTCTACGACCTGACCGCGGTCAAGATAAATAATCCTGTCGCAGTACGCCGCGCTGTTGGCTCTGTGCGTAGCGATAAGCACGGTTTTGTCGGCGCGTTCGGTAAAGATATTTTTGACGATCTTTTTTTCGGTCGCGTAGTCGAGCGCCGAAGTGCAGTCGTCGAGAAGGAACACCGGCGCGTCCTTATATATGGCGCGCGCGATCGACAAACGCTGTTTTTGTCCGCCCGAAAGCCCTAAACCGCGCTCGCCGACTACCGTGTCGTAGCCGTCGGACAGCGAGGAAACGAACTCGTCCGCGCACGCGATGGCGGCGCACTCCTTGACTTTCGGCGCGTTGGCAGCGTCGTCGTAAAACCCTATATTTTTGCTTACCGTTTCCGAAAAAAGGAAAACGTCCTGCAATACGAACGAAAAATGCCGCCTTACGCTGTCTACGTCGTATTCCTTGATATTCCTGCCGCCGATAAGTATTTCGCCGTCAGTAACGTCGTAGTAGCGGTTGAGCAGTTTCATAATAACGGACTTGCCGCAACCTGTTTTACCCATAAAGCCGACTTTTTCTCCGGCTCTCACGGTAAAGCTTACGCCGCGAAGGGCGACTTTGCCGTTCATTTCCATTTTTACGTTCCTGAACTCGATATCAGCGTTTTGGGGCACTTCGGGCGCGCCTTGTTCGCTTTCGACGAGAAGAGGCCTTTCGATAAAGTTAAGTTCGCGCGTGCCGCATACGATATTGTGCTGAATAGCGCCTATCGTGGTAGCGATAGCGATGATTTCTCCGTTTATCTGCGACGTGTACGCGATAAAAGCGGTAAACTCGCCCACCGACATAGCCTCGCCGCCGGTCGTCGCTACCAGGACGATACCGAGAATTATGCAAATAATATTTACCGACTGAGCGCAAAAGCGAAAAAGCGTCGAATACTTGGCTTGCTTGCGCGCCGTAGCCATATAACTTTCGTAAAGCTTTTGGTTCTTTTGTTCAAACTTGTCCGTTTCTATCTTCTCGGCGGCGAACGACCTTACCACTCTTACGCCGTTGATGTTTTCCTGAATGCAGGTGTTAAGAGTCGCGCTCGCGTCGCGGATCGCCTGATGACACTTGCGCATAGCCTTGATGTAGCAAGTCGCGATGATATACACGACTACGCCGATAACGAGCGGAGGGATCGCCAAAATCGGGTTTATCCGTACCACGAAATAAACCGAAAGCGGTATCCCCACCAGACACAAAACGAGCATCGGAATATGCATAAGATGCATCATCATGAGCGCGTCGACGTCGCCCGTCATGTAATTGAAAATATCGCCCGAAGTGTACTCGCTGAGAAGCAGGGGCGATTGTCTTAAGAAATGATCGTAAGCCGCCGCGCGGTTGCGGTCGGAGGCTTTACGTAAAAACCAATGCGCTACGTTCCATCTCGAATAATGGAAAACGTATCTTGCTAAAACAAGAACAGCCAAAAGCAAAGTCAGCGCGAGCAAAGTCGTCTGAAAATCGTTTTTGGGAATAGGCTCTAAAAAAGCGGTAAAAACACTGTTGGTATTTTTACTCTCCGCGCCGAATAGAGGATTGATCACTCTGTCCACGAAAAGTTGCGTGGCTTGCGGTATCAATCTGTCGATCACGACGCTCAGCAGCGCCACGGTGTAGACGATAATCAACGCCGGTGTGGCTTGCTTGTAGTACTTGTATCCTCCGGAAAAAACACCCATAAGACACCTCGCAATCTCGAAATTGCTCCTAAAAGAATACCCGCAAAACAATGATTTGTCAAGCGAAAAAACGCAAGTTTACAAAAAAAACAAAAATAAAAAAATCAAGCGAAAAAACGCAAGTTTATAAAAAAATCAAAAATAAAAAAATCAAGCGAAAAAACCGCGCTTTGCCCGACGGCAAAACGCGGTTTTCGGTTGATATAAAAGTCAGTTATCCGTCAGAATTTTTCGATTTGTTCAAGTACGCACTCCTTGGCGTAGCTCATCGCTTTCTTTACCGCGCCGGGGCGGAAGGGTACTGACAGATCCGCCGCCTCGAGCGACTCGAGATAACTCTTGCTCCCGCCTATGCGGCAAAGAGCGAGATAGTCTTTCCACGCCTTCTCGGGATCGAGCGCCATTTTCTTCTTGAATTCCATCGCGCCCATCGTAGTGAGCGTATAGTTGATGTAATAGAACGGATAGAGGAAAATATGGAGTTTGTGATACCAATACCCGCCGCGCTCGAAAAATTCGTCGTCCTTGTACTTGCGCCAGGGCATATACTTAAGCTCGAGTTCGCGCCACTTCATCGTGCGCTGTTTGGGCGTCAGGGACGGATTCGCATAGCAAATATGCTGAAATTCGTCGACCGCCACGCCGAACGGCACGAAAGTTATCGCGTCGCAAAGATGCGCGAATCTGTATTTGTCCGCCTTATCGCCGAAAAATCTCTCGGCGTACTTGTAAGTAAACTGCTCCATCGACATCGAATGTATCTCGGCGATATCCGTAGATTCGCTGTAATACGCGGATATCGGCTGACTGCGCATCGCCATATATCCGGCAAAGGCGTGACCGAGTTCGTGAGTAAGCACTTCCATATCGAACTTGGTGCGATTGAAGTTGGAAAACACGAACGGCGCCGAATAGTCCATAATCGAAGTCATATAGCCGGTAGAGGCTTTGCCGGGCTTGTTTTTGAGGTCCATAAGCTCGTGCGAAATCATAAAGTTGATAAATTCGCCGGTCTCCGGGCTCATTTCTTCGTACATTTTCTTCGCCTGCCCGACCATAAAGTCCTCGTCGCCTATCGGCGTGGCGTTGCCGTCGGGAAAAACGCGCTTTTCGTCAAAGGCTTTGACTTCGTCGAGCCCGAGCCGCTTTGCCTGCGCCTCGTAGATCTTTACGCACAGCGGCACGATCTCTTCGCGCACCTGCTCTCTGAAAGCCGCGACCTCTTCCGTGCCGTAATCCGTCCTGCCCTGCTGCATATAGCCGACCGGAATAAAGTTTTCGTATCCCAGATTCCTGCCCATTTCGTTGCGTATCGAAATGAGTTCGTCCCAGATTTGCTCGAGGCGCTCTTCGTTTTTCTCGTAAAACTCCGAGTATTTCCTGTGCGCGGCTTTGCGGACGGCGCGGTCTTCGTGTTCGAAATATTTCTGAATGCCGTAAAGATTGAGCGTTTTGCCGTCGAAGTCTATCTCGCAGGTCGCCATTATCTTCTGATATTCGTTAGTCAGTTTCGCTTCGCGCTGAATGAGCGGAATGTTCTTTTCGCAAAACTGCTTCTTGGCAAGGTCTATCTGCGTAAAATACTGCTTGCCGAACTTTGCTTCCACTCCGTCGCGGTACGGCGACGACGCTATCGCCTCGTTGAGCGCGTTTTCGTAGGGCAGAATAGTGGGGAAAGCGTCGTTAAGGTATTCGTTTTCTTTCTCGTAAAACTCGTCCGTCGCGGAGAGCGTATGACGGATATGCATAAGCACGAATTGAGTATTAAGGTGTTTGCTCTCCTCGTCCAAAGCATAGATCACGTCGATCACGTCCTCGGCGCACTTGGCGTTCTTTACTTTCTCGGTCTTCTCGATAAGAGAAGCGCGCACGGCGTCGACGTCGGGGCGGGTATACTTGAGTTCCGAAAATTTCCAGTCGTTCATAATTGTCTCCTTTTCGTTTTTCCGCTAAATTATATCACAATTTTTACCGCGTTACAATGGTTTTACAAAAAAATTCGGGCGGAAAATTCCACCCGAATCGGCTTATTGCATACTCTTCAGTATTTCCTGAACGCGTTTCATCTCGCATTTGCCGGCGTAATCGGTCTTGAATTTCTTCATTACCGCGCCGATCGACTTGTCGTCGAGCTTTTCTATTACCGCTCTTATTTCGTCGTCGCTCATCATGGCGGGGATATAGGATTTTACGAGCGCGATCTGTCTGTCCATGCTCTCCACGCTCTCGGTCCTGCCAAGCTTAACGTAGCCTTCTCTCTCGTCCTCGAGTTCCTTGACGGTCTTTTGCAAAACGCTTATCACGTCCGCGTCGGTAAGTTCCGCGTTTTGCGCTCTGCGCTCTACGCGCACGAGCATTGCCTTGGCTATAACTACGCCCAGCGTGTCGGACTTTTCCTTGTCTCTCGCCTTCATGGCGGCTACTTTGTCTTCTTTTAACTTATCGAATAACATATTTTACTCCTTGATTATTTTTTCGGCTTTTTCCTTAAGGTCCTTTGGCCACGACGGGTACAGACAGGCGTTTTCGCCGAACCTTTCGTCGCACACTCTGCCCTGAAGTCGGGTAAAAAAGCACTTAGCGCAGCCCTTACAGTCTATCGCGAGCCTTCGATAATACCGCTCCTCTATCTCCACGCCGTACTCGCTCTTTACAAAGTCCGCAAGTTTTTCGGCGTCAAGGTTTTGCGGCAAAATCGGCTCGAAAACCTTGAATTTTTTACACATTTCTCGATTTGTTTACAACAAACGCCGCCGCGCACATTCCGAACACGAGAGTCAATACTTCCATAGCCTTGCCCGCGCAGCCATTAGAGCCGCTCTTTCCTTCCGGCGTGGGTTCGGGATCGACCGTCGGATCGTCGGG
>CACZPH010000052.1 GCA_902783025.1 uncultured Eubacteriales bacterium
GAAAACAACCCCGGACTTCTCGCCCGCGTCAAGGGCATCAGCAAGACGAAAGCCGCCCAGATAGTGGCGGCGTACTCGGAGATAAAGGTCATGCGGGACGCGGTGATGTTTTTGCAGGGCTACGGCATTACTCCGGGCACCGCGGTAAAGATATTCAACGTTTATCGGGAGCAGACTATCGACGCCGTATCGGCTAATCCGTATATTCTCATCGAGGACGTAGACGGAATAGGCTTTATTACGGCGGACAAAATAGCGCAGAGCATGGGAATAGCCAAGGACAGCGAATTTCGTGCGCGCGCTGGCGTGGTGTACGCGCTCAAAGAATCGGTCGAGAGCCGCGGCAACACGTATCTGCCGCTTAGCGAACTTATCGGCGAAGCGGCGAAGATCTTAGGCGTGGACGAAGAAGTCCCTGCCGCCGTAATAACCAAGTTGGTCGCCGAGCGCAAACTCAAAGTCGCTTCGGTACTCGGCGAAGAAGCGGCGTTTCTTATTCCGGTATTCAAAGCGGAGTACGGCGCGGCGGACAGAATAGTTATGCTTTCGCGTTGCGCGCCGGACGTCAGCGTCGACGTAGACGGCGACGTCGGACTTTTTGAGAAAGTCAACGGCATCACGCTTCATCCGGGGCAAAAGGACGCCGTGCGCAAGGCGTTATCCGAAGGCGTCGTTGTGATAACGGGCGGTCCGGGCACCGGCAAAACGACGATAATAAGGTGCATACTCGATATTTTGGAGAGCGCCGGAGAAGAAGTCGTTTGCATGGCGCCCACGGGCAGAGCCGCCAAGCGCATGACGGAGGCGACGGGAAGAGAGGCGAGCACGATACACCGCGCGCTCGGCATTACCCCCGGAGCCGAAAGACAAAACGACAGCAAGATAGAAGCGGACGTCGTGATAGTCGACGAGTTTTCGATGGTCGACGTTTTCCTGTTCAACACGCTTCTTTTGCGCCTTCAGCCGGGTACGCGGCTCATTATGGTAGGCGACAAAGACCAACTCCCGTCGGTAGGCGCGGGCAACGTTTTGGCGGATCTTCTTAAGAGCGACGTAGTGCCGCACGTGAGCCTTACGCAAGTGTACCGGCAGGACGAAAAAAGCCTTATCGTTACCAACGCCCACGCGATAAACCGCGGCGAAATGCCCACGCTCGACAATTCGTCGAAAGACTTCTTCTTCACGCGTATCGCGGACAGCGGCAAAATAGCCGATACGATAGTATCTCTTGCCAGCGAGAGGATCCCCAAATTTTTGGGCGTGACGGCGGACAAAGTCCAGGTGCTGTGCCCGCTCAAACTCGGACAAGCCGGCGTGATAAACCTCAATCGTATGCTCCAAAACTCGCTTAATCCCGAAAGGAGCGAGAGCATAGAGATAGGCGATTACACTTTTGCCGTCGGGGACAAAGTCATGCACGTAGTCAACGATTACGACATCGAGTGGCGCGTTACGCAAGGGTATTTTACCACGCGCGGCAGCGGGATATTCAACGGCGACGTAGGCGTAGTCAGCGACGTCGATCGCGACAGGCGGGCTTTGGAAGTGACGTTCGAGGACGGCAGGATAGCCGAGTACGCGGGCGAAACGCTCGAAGAACTCACTCTCGCTTACGCGATTACCGTTCATAAGAGTCAGGGCAGCGAGTTCGACGCGGTGATAATGCCGATAATTCCGGGCAGTAATATGATACTTACGCGCAACTTGCTTTACACCGCCATCACGCGTGCGCGCCGCGCCGTGGTGCTGGTGGGCGACGAGTATTATCTGAAGCGCATGGTAAACAACGATTACGTTGCAAAACGTTATTCGGCGCTCGCGTACTTTATGGACAAAGCGCGGCTCAAGCGCGAAACGCTGTTCGACTCGCAGTCGGACGCGGAGAAAAAATTCGATTATATGATTTCAGACGAAGACTGAAAAGGAGCGTTTATGGGTAATTTTATTGAAGAGATCATCGAAAAAGACCTCGCGAGCGGCAGAGTGGACAAGGTCGTTACGCGTTTTCCGCCGGAGCCTAACGGCTGTTTGCATATAGGTCACGCCAAGTCGATTTGCCTTAATTATTACGGCACGGCGGTCAAGTACGGCGGCGTTTGCAACCTGCGTTTTGACGATACCAACCCGATCAAGGAGAACGAAAACTTCGTGCGTTCGATCATCGAGGACGTCAAGTGGATGGGCTGGCATGGTAATATTTATTACGCGTCGGACTATTTTCAGCTGATGTACGAGTGCGCCGTAAAACTCATTAAGAAAGGCAAAGCGTACGTCGACGACATCACGCCCGAGCCAATGAAAGAAATGCGCGGAACGCTTACCGAGCCGGGAGTGGAGAGCAAACACCGCGACCGACCGATCGAAGAAAGCCTCGCGCTGTTCGAGGATATGAAAAACGGCAAAATCGCCGACGGAGCGCTCGTTTTGCGCGCCAGGATAGATATGAAATCGCCCAATATCAATATGCGCGATCCGATTATTTATCGCGTGCTCAAGGCGACGCATCATCGCACGGGCGACAAGTGGTGCATTTATCCCATGTACGATTTCGCGCATCCGATCGAGGACGCGGCGGAAGGCATAACGCACTCGATTTGCACGCTCGAATTCGAGGATCATCGTCCGCTTTACGACTGGGTGATCGACGAGTGCGAATTTGAGAAAAAACCCCACCAGTACGAGTTCGCGCGGCTCAATATCGAGCGTACGATTATGTCGAAGAGGTATCTCAAAAAGCTCGTCGACGAAGGTTTCGTGGACGGCTGGGACGATCCGCGTATGCCCACGATAGCCGGACTGCGCCGCAGAGGCTATACGCCGAGCGCGCTCAGGGAGTTTTGCGAGCGCATAGGCGTAGCCAAGGCAAACAGCGAAGTCGAAGTGGGACAACTCGAAAGCTGCATCCGCGACGAACTCAACGCCAAGGCTCCGCGCGCAATGGCGGTGCTCGATCCGATCGAGCTTAAAATAACAAATCTTCCCGATGACTTTGAAGAGGAAGTCGACTTCGAGATAAACCCCAACGACGAAAACGCGGGAGTAAGGAAGGTAAAATTCGGCTCGCTCCTGTATATCGAGCGCGCTGATTTCGAAGCCGTTCCCCCGCCCAAGTACAAGCGCCTCACGCCCGGCGCGTACGTGCGGCTCAAAGGCGCGTACATAGTGCGTTGCGACGGATTTGAGGAAGAAAACGGCTGTCTCAAGCGCGTGCTTTGCTCGCTCGTCGAAGGCTCAAAAAGCGGAGCGGACAATTCCGGAGTCAAGGCAAAGGGCGTAATCCATTGGGTAAACGCGGCTGACGCGGTACCGGCAAAGGCAAGACTGTACGACTATTTGCTTCTTCCCTACGACGGCGTTCACGAGGACTTTTCGGAGCGCATGAACCCTAATTCGCTTATCGAGAAAAACGCATACGTCGAGCCGTATCTGGCGCAGGCGAAGCCGCTCGAGTCGTTCCAGTTTATGCGCCAGGGGTATTTCTGCCGCGACAACAAGAGCGAAGAGCTCGTATTCAATCAGGTCGTAGGACTCAAGGATACTTACAATAAGAAATAATTTGACATACTGCATAAGGAGTAGAATATGAAAACCGATATCAACGCAAAAGAACTTCGTTCAATGTGGCTTAAATTTTTCGCCGACCGCGGACACACCGTAATATCTTCGGCGTCGCTCATTCCGGACAACGATCCGACCGTACTGTTTACTACGGCGGGAATGCATCCGCTCGTACCCTACCTTCTCGGAGAGAAGCATCCGGGCGGCAAACGTCTTACCGACGTGCAAAAGTGCGTTCGCACCGGCGATATCGACGACGTAGGCGATCCGAGCCACTGCACTTTCTTTGAAATGCTCGGCAACTGGTCGCTCGGCGATTATTTCAAGAAAGAAATGATCCCGTGGTCGTACGAATTCCTGACCGACGAAAAGTATCTGGGCATCGATCCCGACCGCCTTGCCGTTACCGTTTTTGAAGGCGACGAAGACTGTCCGCGCGACGAAGAAAGCGCCGCGCTGTGGGAAAAAGCGGGCATAAAGAAGGAAAATATTTTCTATTTGCCCAAAGAACACAACTGGTGGGGACCCGCGGGCGTTACCGGACCGTGCGGCAGCGACAGCGAAATGTTTATCGACACGGGCAAACCCAAATGTTCGCCCACGTGTTCGCCGGCGTGCCATTGCGGCAAATACCTCGAGATATGGAACGACGTGTTCATGCAGTTCAACAAGACGGCGGACGGCAAGTACGAGCCGCTCAAGCAGAAAAACGTCGATACCGGCATGGGACTCGAACGCACGCTCGCCACGCTTCAGGGCAAGAAGAGCGTTTACGAAACCGACGTGTTTACGCCGATTATTGCCGAGATCGAGCGCATTTCGGGCGCAAAATACGGCTCGGACGAAGAAACGACCAAGGCTATGCGCATTATTGCCGACCATATCCGCACCTCGGTGTTTATGATGGGCGACGAAAAAGGCATAAGCCCGTCCAACGTCGATCAGGGCTATATACTCCGCAGACTTCTTCGCCGGGCGATAAGATTTGCCAAAAAACTCAATATCGGAGTGGGCGAACTTGCGAAAGTGGCGCAGGTGGTAGTCGACGAGTACGCCGACGTATATACAGAACTTGCGACCAACAACGCGCGCATTATCGAGCAGCTCGATATCGAGGAACAGAGATTTGAGAAGACTCTTGCGGCGGGCGAAAAAGAATTCGAAAAAGTCGCGCATTACTTAGTGGGCGACACGCTGTCGGGCAAGGCGGCTTTCAAGCTTTACGACACCTACGGATTCCCGATCGAAATGACGGTTGAACTCGCGGCGGAAAAAGGTCTTAAAGTCAACGTCGACGACTTCAAAAAAGCCTTTGCCGAGCATCAGGCGAAGAGCCACGAGGGCGCGGAACAAAAATTCAAGGGCGGACTTGCCGACCATACCGAAGCGACGGCGCGGCTTCATACCGCGACGCACCTTTTGCACAGAGCGCTCAAGACCGTACTTCACGACGAAAACGCCAACCAGAAAGGCTCCAACATTACGGAAGAGAGATTACGTTTCGATTTTACGTTCCCCCGCGCGCTCACTCCGGAGGAGATCAAGCAAGTCGAGGACCTCGTCAACGAGGCTATCAAAGCCGACGTCGAGATCACTTGCGAAGAAATGACCGTCGACGAGGCAAAAGCTCAGGGCGCGGTAGGACTCTTTACCGCCAAGTACGGCGAGAAAGTCAAGGTTTACACAATGGGCAAGTATTCCAAGGAGATATGCGGCGGCCCGCACGCCAAGCGCACCGGCGAGCTCGGACATTTCAAGATAATCAAGGAACAGTCTTCGAGCGCGGGCGTAAGAAGAATTAAGGCGATACTGGAATATTAAGCCGCAAAACGAATATATTACGGGTAAGACCGTAAAGGAAAGAAGTATGAAAAGGAACGTCAAACGGCGCGTAGCGACCGATTCGCTTCGTATATATACCGGAAACGGCGCGGGAGAGTGGAAATTTTTGCTCGTCACGGGGACCGTTTGTATGGTGACCAACCGCAGCGTTTTCTTAACGCGCGGAGATCTCGTAGTGCTTCGTCCCGGCGAAAAAGCCGAGTTTTCGGCTCCGCTTTACAAGGGAATATGCGCGGGCGAGGCGTTTGTAAAAAAATGTCTCGACGTATATTCGGTCGCGCTGATCGGCAAATGGAAGGGAGCCGACGAGATAATAATCACGCTTTACGGCGCGCAAAGGTATTTTGACGTTTTCGACGAGGCAAAATGGACTGCGGATCAGTACACCGTGACGTTTTTGCTCAAGCAAATAGTCGCCGGCTGCATAGCGCAGGCGATAGGCAAAGACAGATACGGTCAGCAGGCGCTCCCGCCGCAGGTCCGCGACGCGCTCGGACTTCTCAAAGATAAGGAAGTCATGCGCGGAAGCTTCGCTCAATACAGAGCAAAATGCGGAATGAGCGAAAGCAATATGGTAAGACTTTTCGCTCTTTACAATCTCGAGATCCCGTCGGAGACGTTCCGCAAAGCCAAATTCGCTTACGCCAAACAACTTCTCGAAGAAGGCAAAACGCCGGAAGACGCCGCTCGCGAAATAGGCTACAAAGAGAAAAGATTCATTAAACTTATCAAGGAATATTACGGCGCGTTGCCCGCAGCCGAGATAAGACAAGAGGAGGTAACGGATGGAAGACAATAAGCTCGTCGCCGGCGAAACCGAGGAAAACAATAAGGGCGGCGAAGCGCGCGAACTTTCGCCGAGCGGGGAAATAGTCGTTCCCGCACCCGAGGAAACGCCCGAAAATATCGAACGTATCGAAACAACCGCTCCCCAAGAGTCGGAAAAACCGCAGGAAAAAGCGGAAGAGATCAATGTAAAAGAGATCGAAAAGGACGCTTTTCAGCTCGAGAAAAACTTTGAAAAACGAAACAAAGAAGAGGCTGAAAAGCTGAAAAAAGAGGAAAAAGCGCAACAACGCGCGGCAGCCGAAGAAGGCGAAAAAAAGCAGAGCGAACTTGTCAGGAAGTTTAAGGGCATTTTCTCGCTTCGCACTCTTTCGCTTCTGGCGATCCCCTTTGTCGTTATCGGCGCGGTAATACTGTGGACGACGCTTTACGAGTCGCTCGCGGCGAGCCAAAGTCCCATCGTGCTCGTGCTTACTTCGGTAACGCTGTTTTGCATAGCGCTCAAGACGATAGTCGAAGGGACCGGAAAAGACGTGAAATTCTGGCACAGAGTAGGCAAATTCGCGCTTGCTCTCGTCGAGCTTGCCGCCGTCGCCGCGATAGTGGTTTTCCGCCGTTACGTCGATACGTATATCGTAATGATATGCGGCATAGCCGGCGTTATCGTGTCTTTTCTCGCCATGCTCTTTTCGGCTATTTTGGTGCCGAAAGGCTCGCGCTTCCCGCTTGCCGTGACGATCTCGTCCGCACTCGCGTTCGTCTCGTCCGTACTGCTTATTATAGCCAACTTTATCACTGCCGTCCCGTTCCTTATCGTAGCCGGAGCGTTTTCGCTCGCGACGGGGACGTTGTTGTTTGTTTTTCAGTCCATCAAATAACTTTTTTCGCTTTTTCGCTTTTTCGCGCCCGATATACGTCGCATCTCATTGTCAGCCGTCGCCGCCCCTCGATTGCGTACGC
>CACZPH010000053.1 GCA_902783025.1 uncultured Eubacteriales bacterium
CGCCGTTTATCTTAAGCGACTTGGGCTTAAGACGGCTGAGCGTGATATCCACGGTGCGCGAAACGCCGCTTTTGACTGCGACAGCGCGCATTTTCGCAAACTCTTCGCCCCATTTCACAAGGTCCTTATCGTTGTTTTCCCGCATGCTTTTACCTATACTCATAAAGCGCACGGACTCGAGAAAATTCGTTTTGCCCTGCGCGTTGAGCCCGTAAAACACGTTGCAATAAGGCGAAAGCTCGACTTTTTGCAACTCGTAATTGCGGAAATTCTGCAATGTGACCTCTGAAATTATCATGGGTATATTATACCACGCTTTACGGCAAAAAGCAAAACAATTGCGGCAAAAAATCACGCCCCTTAAAAAGAGAGCGTGATTTGCTTTTCGTATCGCGTTGCCGCTTGGCTTTACGGCATCGTTATTATACCGTTTTCGATAGCGTAGTCGACTGCGGACGGAACCAGAAGTCCGGCTTTGTTATCGCCCTCGAACGCGTAAGACACGACGAATTTCGCCTCGGTGGTGCTGCCGCGCATATTGTCGACAAACGTGTCCATGCCGTCCGCGGCGTTGGTCAGATACGAGTCGAAATCCGATTGCGTTATCGTCGAACCGAACGCTCCGAGAGCCGAGCAAAGTTTGCTCGTCGGGATCTTTCCGTCGGGCGTATCGGGCCCGTCGAGCGACAGTTCGTTGTTTGCCGGAACGGCCGTATCGATCACTATGTCGGCGATAAACGCTTCGGGCAACAGAGCCGCGAAGTTTGCGCTTACTCCGGTAAGGTGCGACGCCTCGATTTCGTAAGAACCTTTGATTTGCACTACGTCGTCTTCGGCGATCGTTACGTCCTTGGCGTTGACGTCTTCGCCGTCGGACGACGAGCGGAACAACGCGAGAAGTATGTCTTCGTCGAACACCACTCTCGTGCTTGCCTTGACGGAATCGTCTTTTGCCGAAGCGATCTGCGCAGGAGTAAACGCCATACCCGCCATAATGGTTTCGGTTTCGGCCTCCGTCTTGCCGAGCGTTTCCGTATAGTAAGCGTAAAGCGCCGCCGCGTATATTCTGCCGGAATCCATAAGGTTTTCCATCTGATAGGTCCGCGTGCTGTGGAAGCCGAGCGCGTCCGCTATCATATCGAAAGTTACCGTTTCTCCGTTATGCGAATCGGTACTGCTGTACTCGTCGCGAACGAAATAGTATTCCTTGAGAAACTCGACAAACCGCGCTTTGACGGGTCCGAGGTCGGAAACGAAGCCGTAATCGCTCTCCGTAACTTCGTAGCATACGACGTCGTCGAACAGGTCTTTTGCCTGCGCCTCCGTAACGCCCGTGCGCGTCGAGGCTATGAGCGTCGTGAGCGAGGGCATCGAAAGTCCGGTATTTTCGTCGGTCGCGCCCTTGACGAAACTCATCGAATACTTGTCGAGTTTGTCGGCAAGAGCGTCGGTAAGCTTGGTCTTTTGCGTATTTATCTGACCGTCGATGTCGATAGCGAACAGTTTGATTATGCGTTTGGTCTCTTCTTCGTCCTTAAAGTGCATATCCGACTTGCGCTCGTCCGCAGCCGAGCCGAAGTTAAGGGGAATGGATACGAGGAACTTCGTAGCCATATCCACGTCTATTTCGTCAAATCCGTCAAACGTATCGAGTTCGACGTATTCGCCGCGCTCGACTACGGCGTTGACGTAAATCATATCGTCGTCGTAAACGGTGATCGACCGGATCTCGTAACTCGGATCCGCGCCGTTAAGATCGAGAATGTCGATAAGCCCCGCGAGATTACGTTCGCCGTAAATAAATCCGGTGCCGTACAGTTTGGTCGCCGCGATCTCTTCGCGGGGAACGAACGTAAGCGTGTCGTCGGAATTGCCGTCCTTGACGATGCCTTTGATAGTAGTCGTGCCGTCGTTGATATAGTAGTACGCGCGCGTTTTTGAGTCGAATTCCGTCCGGGCTTCGGCGCTGCGGTCGCACGAAGAAGTATCGGCGTCGTAAACGACCATATTCTTGACGAGCGTATACGCCTCCTGATCGGTGAGCGCCTTATTCTCTCCCGCGTCGGTATAAGTGATGTTTTCGCCGAGAATCTTGAACAGCGACGTCATCGAAAGTATCTGCTCGCCGTCCAGATCGGTAAGTTCTCCGAATTGATTCACGAGATCTTTGATTTGGTTTGCCATCTTGACGAGAGCGTTATCGGGATCGGAGAAATCGAAATACTTGATCCCGAAAGCCGAAAGCGAGTCGAAGATCGCCTGCATATCGGTATCGTCGAGTTCGTAAATCACTACGTCGACGTCGTCGCCCATGCCCGAAACGTTGATTTTGAGCGTAACGTTGATATCTTTCTTAGCGCCTTCCCTGTCGGTGGCGAGCAAACGGACCATAAAGTCGTAATAGTCGCCGAGCGAATCTTTAGCGTACTTTTCGAGAAGTCTTTCGGTATCGGCGGCAACCGTTACGGACATTATCCCGTCGTCAAACGCCGCGTCGACTACCGTGATATAGTCGTACAAATCCGCAATCTCCGCGTTGTCCGAGCCGAACTTTTCGATAAGCGGTTCCATACTCTCGCCGAGCACGTACGCGAACGAGTGACCGTCAAGGCGCGGATTGGTCTTGGAAAGAGAATCGAACTGCGCGAAGTACGGCGCTTTGACGTGCACGTACGTCTTGACCGCGTCGAGAGCGCTGTCTCCGTCGGTCGTCGCCGTGTAAATATCGTCGATAAGATCGGAAATGGGGATCGTTTTGTCGGTTATGAAATACTTGTCGTACAACTCGCTCTTGACCAGCGCGTCATAATCGCCGTAAGCGTCCGGCGCGCCCTTCAGAAGCGCGTTGCTCGAGGCGATATATTTGCTGAAATCTTCTTCTGACGGTGAGGACGAAAGAACCGATCCCGCCGCCTTGATAAGCGCCGCCATATCGAGATCTTTGCCGTCCTTTTTGATCTTGTTGTCGTAGAACTTCTGAAGCATTTCGGTCGTAGACGGGAATATGAGCGCGCCTACTTCGTCGCCGCCGGAGCCGCGCGTGGAGAACGTCACGTCGAAATACGCTTCTTTGAACTTGTCGAATTTGGTCACGAATTCGTCGATATATTTTTCGATAAATTCGCCTATTATATCTTTTTTTGCTATTTTGCTCGCCGTAGATACGAGCTCCGCCGTCTGATCCGCCGAAAGCCCGTTAAGGATAAAGGTCGTGCGATCGCGCGTGACGGAAGGATCGAGCGTAACGTCGGCTTTGGCGCATACGTATACGTCTTCGCCGAACACGGTGGTAAGGAATCTGAAGTCCGCGTAGCCCATAACTTCGAGAAGTTTGAGTGTGTGGGCGGTGATTCCGAGCGATGCGTAAGCGTGTTTGCCGTCGGCTTTGTCCGCGGTGGTAATCTTAGTATAATTGAGCGTTATCGCGTCGGCGTACTTTTCGAAATCCATCGTGGCGAGCATATCCGCCTTGTAATCCTCGAACAGGTACGCTACATACCTGTCGTCGAGCGTTATGCTCTCTTCCAAAAAGGCGAGCGACGTCTTAAGATATTTTTCGTCGAGGTAGTCGAGAAGCGGCGCGTACTTGGCGGGCATTTGCATTTTGCCGGATTCGTCCTTGAATTCGTTGAGGAAATCGTCGAACGTCATATCCGATCTGAAAGCTATCGAATGCCGCAGCATCGCGAGAAAGTCGTTTTCGGTCTCGCTCTTCCAGTTTTCGCCGAGGAAATACGGCGCTTCGGTCGTCATTACCTTGTCGATACCGTTGCCGTTGACGTCGGAGTTGGCGTACAATACGTCGGTAACGGCGGACGCCGCCTCGTACTTGGTGAGCTTTTGTTCGCCTTCGAGCTCCAACGTCTTGTTGAGCACAGCCGCGCCCGCTCCGTACACGTCGAGCGAAAGTTTGCCGTCGCCCAGCGACGCGTAAACGTCGATATAATCCTTGACCATATCTTCCATTTGCGCGTATATCTTGGTGGCGTTTTCGTTGAGAACTTCGCGGATATCCGTTCCGCCGCTTACTCTCTTGGCAAAATCAAACCACTTGCTAAGGCTCTTGAACGAAAGGTTGTTGAGATCTATCGCCACGTCGAGAGTTTTTTCGTCGGTGGTCTTATCGTTGGTTATCGTCACGTTGAAAGTGACCAGTAAGTTTTTGGGAAGCAAACCGGTCAGAACGCGGATAACTTCCTTATTGCTCCTTATGTTGGCGTCCTTTACGTATTTGTCGAACAGCGACGACGAGAAAAACGCGTCGGCGACGCCGCGAAGCTTGAGCTGCAATACCGCGCGAATGGTGCGCGACTCGGTGTTTTCGTCGATATCCGCGGACTTGAAATCGAGTTGCTTTAAGCCGAACGTATTCTTGAAAGGTTTCATACCGTCCATTTTCTCGAGCGTACGGTTGATGACGTGCTCGACGGTCGAAACAATGCCTTTGCCCTTGATGGTGAGCATAAAGTAATCGTCGTACTTTTCGTCGATCGTCTTTTCGTCGTCAAAATACGCTTTTATCCTGTCGGTATCGAACGCGCCCTTTTCCAAAAGATCGAAAAGATATTGTTTCCAGTCAAAGCCGCTTTCTTCGCTCCCGCTCTCCGAACCGTCCTCGCTTTCGAGAAGCGGAAGCGCTTTTCTCGCGCCGGTCGCGGATTCCTGCGTCGATCCGTCCAAAGCTTTGTTGACGCGCGGCACGATCTCTTCGTCGACCGCGGTATCGACTACGCCGTCGATCTCGTCGCCCTTGATAAAAGTCGCGTCGCCCAGATCGGTGTAAAACTCGGTCTTATCTTTCTCCTTCGCGGGATCGGTGACGACTTTGCCTTCGTTGACGTTGTAGATATTGTGCAAAAGAGAAAAGCAATCGCCTAAGGACACGCCGTAATTCTCGGTAAGGAATTTGTTACCGAAATACGCGCCCACGCCGATACCCGTTCCCAGAATAATGAGAACGATAAGCAAGCCTATGAGAAAGCATCCGCAACCGCCGCAACCTCTTTTCTTTTTGGGTTTGTCGGCTTTGACAGTCTTCTCCGCTTTTTTTGAAGCCGGAGAGGGACTGCCCGGTACGGTGTTGTCGGTATTGCCGTCGTAATTCTCGGGTTCCCGGTCTTTTGCCATACTGATTCCTCCGCTTTATTTAAGCACGAAAAGCGTCGGAGTCCCAACGCTTTAAAAAATTATTTGAGTTCGCGCGCTCCGTCTTCCACCGAAGTGAGATAGAACGTCGCTTCGTAGCCGATCTCCTCGGCGTACTGCGCGTTGACGGTCTTGATAAAATCCGCCACTTTGTCTTTCTTGACGAGCGAGATCGTGCAGCCGCCGAATCCCGCGCCCGTCATACGCGAGCCGATACAACCGTCGAACGCGCGCGAATACTTGGTGAGCGCGTCGAGTTCTTTGCCGGTTACTTCGTAAAGGTCGCGAAGACTGTAATGCGACTGATTGAGAAGTTCGCCGAATTCGAGAATTTTGCCTTCCTCGAGCGCCTTGACGCTCTTGTTTACTCGGTCGCACTCGTAAACGACGTGCTTCGCTCTCTCGTAAAGTTTGCCTTTGCCCTTGAGAACGTCACAGTTCGCGTCGAACTCTTCGACCGAAAATTCGGCGAGATTCTTCTTGCCGGGAAGGCGGGTTTTGAGAAGCGCGAGCGCCTCCTCGACTTCGCCGCGGCGTTCGTTGTATTTGCTGTCCTGAAGCGAACGTTTCTTGTTGCAGTTGGCTATTACCATTTCGTAATCGCCGAGCTCAAGCGGAACGTACTTGTAGTCAAGCGTCGCGCAATCGAGCAAAATAGCGCGGTCCTTCTTGCCTAAACTCGAAGCGAATTGATCCATAATGCCGCAGTTTACGCCGTTGTATGTGTTTTCGCTGCGCTGAGAAAGCACGGCGAGTTGGACGAGATCGACGTCTTTTACTCCCGCTTCTTTCGAGAAAGTCGAAAACGCCATTGCCGTGGCTACTTCGATCGAAGCCGAGGACGAAAGTCCGGAACCGAAAGGCACGGTGGTATCGTAGAGAAGATCGCATCCGACTATCTCATAGCCCTCTTGTTGCATTACGTACGCCACGCCCGCCTGATAGTCGCCCCATGGAAGGTCCTTGTACTTTTCGAGATGATCGATTTCGAGAGTTACGCGGTCGTTTACCGTGGTGGCGGTAAGGTTGATGACTTTTTTGCCCGTCTTACGCGCGACGATCACGGTGCGAAGATTGAGCGCGGCGGGGAAAACTTTTCCTCCGCAATAGTCGATATGCTCGCCGATAAGGTTTACTCTGCCCGCGGCGGAAAATACTCTGAGGTCGCTTTCGTCTCCGCCGTAAAGCTCGACGAATTTCTCTTTAAGTCGTTTGATTTCCATTGGTTTGTTCTCCTTTTTTCTTTGACATAAGGTTATTTAACGCTTTTGTGATAAGCATTATTACAAAGTAATTGACGAGTATGACCGTCGCTATAAACGTCAGGAACTGGAAGTCGAGCGTCAAAAATACTTTGATGTTGCCGATGACTTCGCCGAGTCCGATTTTGGCCATAAGTCCCACGACGGCGGTAAGGAACACGGTCGCGAACACAAACGTTCCGACGCATACCCACACTCTGAAAGTATCGAAGGGTTTGCATATGACTACGAGCGACATAAAGCCCGTGTACACCACCACGACGACGAGCATCGTTTCGTATACGCGCGGATAAATACTATCGAAATCTTCCGCGGACGCTCCCGCCGCGAGCCCGAAAGTCCTGTACAGGTAAACGGCAAGCACCGCAAGCACCATCGCGACTCCGCCGGCAAGGCATTTTTTGAGAATATTAGACAGGAATTTGCCTTCGACGAGCGCGTCGTTGGGCTGCAGCGCCAGGAACACGGACGGCAAGCCTATTATGCAGAATTCGAGCGCGAGCAGCGACGACGTATCGAAAAAGTATATCTTGCCGTCGGTTTTGCCCGCAAGCGCTAATATAACGGACAAAATGCTGAGTACCACGGACATAAAAGTCTTCATGAGGTACAGCGACGATGAGTTCTGGATATTGTTGATTACTCTGCGGCCTTCCTTGACCACTTCGGGCATCGACGAGAAGTCCGAATTCATAAGGACTAAGTGGCTGACGTTGCGCGCCGCTTCGCTTCCGCTCGCCATCGCCACGGAGCAATCCGCTTCGCGAAGAGCGAGAATATCGTTTACGCCGTCGCCCGTCATGGCTACGGTGTGTTTGTCCGCTTTCATCGCGGTAACGAGAATGCGTTTTTGCTCCGGCGTAACTCTGCCGAACACCGTATAACGGTTGGCGACTTCGCGCACCTGCTGATTGCTCATTCCCTCTAAGGAAACGAATTTGTCCGCGTTCTCGACGCCGACTTTGGCGGCTATTTCGCTGACCGTTATCGGGTTGTCGCCCGAGATGACTTTGACAGTCACGCGGTTGTCCTTAAACCACTTGATCGTGTCGTACGCTTCGGGGCGGATATGATCTTCGATGACGAAATAGCATATTTCTTTGCGCGTGGACGGCAATTTGTCGTCCTTGATGTCGTACGGCGAACGCGCGAGCAACAAAACTCGGTATCCGCCGCGCGCATAGTCCTCGATCTTTTTCTTCGCTTTGACCGATAAGTCGGCGATAACGAATTCCGGCGCGCCCAAAAAGTACGTGCCTTCGCCGTCGAACGTTACCGCCGAAAGCTTCTTTTGCGAAGAAAACGGCATTACGGCAAGCGGACTGAGACTCTGATTTCTACCGAAATAATTGGCGAGCGCGATCGCCGTCTGGTTGTTGTCTTCGGTGGCGGCGAGAAAACTTGCCATTACCTTTTTGAGTTCTTCTTCGTCGCCCTTGTATCCGACTACTTCCTTAAGCTGCATCGTGCCGTCCGTTATGGTGCCCGTTTTGTCAAGACACAACGTGTCGACGCGGGCGAGCATTTCGATACAGTACAGGTCGCGGACCATCGTCTGCTTCCTGCTCAGTTTTATTACCGCCGAAGCCAAAGCTATCGACGTAAGCAGAAACATTCCCGACGGGATCATTCCAA
>CACZPH010000054.1 GCA_902783025.1 uncultured Eubacteriales bacterium
CGATGGTAAACACCGACATAAAGATTATCGCGACGATTAAAAGAATAACGGGAACAACGTAAATTTTCTTTTTGTTTTCTACTATTTTGAAATCTTTTTTAAAAAATTCACTGAGTTTAGACATCAGTCGTTACCTCCTTCGTTATTTTCGGGAGTGTCCGTTTCAGTCTTACGCTCCGTTTCGTCCGCGTTGTCCTCGCTTATAACAGGCTCTTCGGTCGAATCCGTTTCGGACGGCAACGCTTCGTCCGCCCGAGGCTCGTCATCGTTTGCGTCTTGAGCGGGCGCGTTTTCGGCAGGCTCGTCCTCCTGCGCCTGTGCGTCGTCTTCGCTTTCCGCGGCATCAATAGCGGCTTGCTTGTCCGCATCGGGCTTTTCGTCGTTATTTACAAACTTGAAATTAAACAAAGCGGCGTTTTGGCTGCCTTCGTCAACGATGGTAAACAAAGCTTTAGCAAGGAATCTGTTGAGCAAAAGCGAGGTAAAGAGCGAAAGAACGATACCGATAAGAAGGGTAAGTCCGAATCCTTTGATCGAACCCAAACCGAAAATAAGAAGTATTACAGCCGCAAGAATAGTCGTTACGTTACCGTCGATAATCGAACTTGTCGCCTTGGAGAATCCGGCGTGATAAGAAGCCATAAGCGATTTGCCGGACGCATACTCCTCTTTCATTCTTTCGTAAATAATCACGTTGCCGTCGATTGCCATACCGATCGAAAGGATAATACCCGCAATTCCCGCAAGAGTGAGCTGCACCCACGGAATAGCCGCGAGGAAGAAAAGCATAAGTTCGGAATATAGTACGAGCGACAAGGTTGCGACGAGACCGAGAAGTCTGTATCTCCAGATAAGGAACAAAACGATTATGATAAGTCCGAGAAGACCCGCAAAAAGCGCGGTAGACAAAGCGCGTTCGCCGAGCGAGGCGGGCATCGTAGAACTTTCGATAAGCGAAAGAGTAAGCGAGAAAGTACCGCTTTCGATCTTGGTCGCCATATCCTTTGCCGACGTTTCGTCAAACTGTCCGGTAATTGTCGCGTTGCCTTGGATCTTTGAGTTGATTCTCGCGGTGGTAACCAAGTCCGCTTTATCCAAATGCTCGAAGTCCTCGTCGTATACGAGATAAATACTCATATTTTTGCCGATGTTGTTGCCGGTCACTACGCCGAACTCCCCCGCGCCGTTGGCCGACATTTCGAGCGAAACGGCATAGCCGCCGGAGTTGGTGTCGTAATACGGTCTTGCGCCGGTAATATAATTTTCGCCGGTCGTTTGATTCTTGCCGTACATTACTATATTTTCGTCGATAACAAACACGACCTGACAAGGTTTACCGATAAGGCTGAAAAGTTTCGTGGGATCGTCGACGTCCGGTACCTCGACTCTGAGGTTATTCGTTCCTTCCGTGGTAAGAGTCGCGTCGTAGCCTTGCTTTGTCAAAAGTTCGGTAAGACGAGTTTTGGTCGTCTCGAGTTTTTGCGAGAAGTTATCTACCCCCTCGGACTTCGCTTCGTAAACCGCATATACGCCGCCCTTAAGATCAAGGCCGAGTTTTATGGAATCGGCAAAGGAATTTACCTTGTAGTAAGTCCCCGGAAAATACCAGGAGCAAAAACACAACAGCGCTCCCAGTACAGCCACCAAACCCATAATAGCGAGTTTGATGATCGATATCGTTGATTTTTTGGTCATCCGTCAAGCCTCCGACATTCTGATACAAATCTGTCCGTTTAGAAAACACATAAGTCGCAAAAGGGCAAAACCCCGCGAACTATAATTCAAACGTACAAATAATTATATCATAACTCAATTTTCTTTGCAAGTATTTATATAATTATTAACTAAATAAATTATAATAAAAACTTAATATATACTTTATTTACTACAATTTTCAAATAAAAAACCGCTCTTAACAACAAGAACGGTTTTCTCTCTTTACGCCGCGAGAGGTTTTTTAATATTTACAGCTAAGATCCCGCCGACCGCGCCGCTTACCGAGCACAGCAGCAAGTCGGCTAAAAGTCCCAAGTCAAACGGATTTGTACCGGACGTGAGCGCGTAAATCACGTTACTTATTACGGCAAAAGCCGCACCGACCGTCACACCTCTAAGCCACCCTCTTTGGGGCAAACGAAAACAAAGAAACGCCGCCGCCAAAACCGAAACCGACTTGATAACCGCGTTAAAGATCCCCACAAACGACGGGTCTATCCCGCCGAAGCGGAAAATCATCGCGCTTACGAGCACGAAGAGCAACGACAAGACGATAGCGACAAAAACGCTTCTTAAAAACTCAAACAAATACGATCTGAAAGAATACTCCGACATAATAAAACCTCCGCAATTATATATGCGGAGGTCGGCGTTTTAATTCGAGAACGTACTATTCGTTTTCCTTTTTCTCTTCGGCGTTTTCTTCGATAGCCGGCTGTTCTTCGGGCCGATCGGACTCGATTTCCACCGCCGTATCGTCTTCTTTGACTTCTTCAGCCTTATCTTCGAATACCTGATCCGGCTCGCCCGCCTTCTTCAGGACGCTGTAAATCGCCTTAACGTCGTAAGTGATCGTGCTTTTTCTGCCCTCGGCGCCCGTCTCGATATTGACGTACTTGTCGCCTATCTCGTCGGTCTCGATAGATACGATAAATCCTACCGTGCGGTCGATCATATACACTTTGTCGCCGGGCTTAAGCGCGTTAAAGGTTTCTTCTTCCTTTTCTCTGGCTTTCTTTTGTCTCTTGTTGGACACGAAAGTCATTACCAAAAACAAAACGAGGATCACTCCCAATCCTACAAAAAGCATAATTCTGCTATCCATAATAATAATCTCCTTAAAAGTCTTTTAGATAATATTACCATATTTTCATCGTATTTGCAAACAAATAAACGGATTTTTTTGTTTTTTTCGTAAAATCGTCAAAACTCTCCGCTTTCTATACGTAAACCGCGTCGAAAATCCCGAAAATTTTCTCGTCTATGCGAGTTTTGCCCGCCGCGGCGCTTAAATATACTTTGTTCGGCGCAAGGTCGATAAGAGCGAATATCACGTCGTCGGGAGAGCTAAGCGACTTTGATATTTTGTCGGATTTTATCAGAAACTTATCGTCGCAAAAGTCTATCGATACGCTATCGCTGCGGCTCGGAAGGCACGAGAGCATATACCTGAGCAATGTCGCGAAAGACTGTTCGTCGCGTATAAGATCACTGTTATCGCGCGACAGTCCTACGAGTTTTTCCCACCCCTCAATTATCGCGCCCATTCTGAACTCGTAAAAACCGTCAAGGCAAAAATTTTCGTAGATTTCGCTCATCAACTCAAATAGTTTCGCCGTTTCGTCGGAAAGATTAAATGACGAAAGGATTTTTATATAAATCTGCACGAGATAGTCGCTTTTTGCATATCTTACAATACGCCGAGACAAGTATTCGCTTTTTACAAAGGTCGTGTAAAAAGTCACCAAAGCGTTTCGGACTTCGTTCTTTGCCGCCTCAGCGCTTACGTCCAACTTAAATTCCTTGTAAAATCTTCCTTTATCTTCGTATCCCAAAATCTTACCGTTATTTTCTTCGACATACTCCCCGAATATTTCCGCAAAACCGTCAATCCAACGTTTATTTATCGACTTGGCGCTGATTATGATCCGATACATTTTTCACCCGTATTTATTCTATGTAAACCGGATTTTTTTAAGCACGCAAAAAGCCTCGTAAATTGTCAATACTTTGTCCATTTTGCCTAAAAATACGACACGAGAAAAAAGTTTGAAAAAAATTTCTTAAAATAATAAAAAAACGCTTGATTTTTTTTCGATTATTTGTTAATATATAGAGGCTATCGACGAGATGGCAACCCGTGGGAGTTTAGCTCAGCTGGGAGAGCATCTGCCCTACAAGCAGAGGGTCAAAGGTTCGAGCCCTTTAACTCCCACCATTTTTTTTAAGATTACGGCACCATAGCCAAGAGGTAAGGCACGGGCCTGCAAAGCCTTTACCCCCGGTCCGAATCCGGGTGGTGCCTCCAGATTTTGCCCAAGTGGCGGAACGGCAGACGCAAGGGACTTAAAATCCCTCGGTGGCAACACCGTGCCGGTTCGAGTCCGGCCTTGGGCACCATGAAAGAAACCTGATTTGTCTACTGACAAATCAGGTTTCTTTCAGTTATATTCGCCTGCGGCGAGTGATATTGGGCTTTGCCCACTTACATTCGCTTCGCGAGTTATATTGCGCTTCGCGCAGTTTGGAGGCGAATATAATATAACTTCTCGCGTCGCGAGAAATATAACTGTCCCGAAGGGACAATATCACTGCGCCGCAGGCGCAATATCACTTGATCATTTCACATTTTTATGTTATAATGAACCGTGAAAAGAACTCAACAAATCGGGATTTGTAGTAATGATTGAAATGAACGGGTAAGAATGATGAAACTCTTGTTGAACCTTTTTTGGACGTTTTCGAAAATCGGATTATTTACTTTCGGCGGCGGATACGCTATGATCCCGCTTATCGAAAACGTTTGCGTTACAAAAAAAG
>CACZPH010000055.1 GCA_902783025.1 uncultured Eubacteriales bacterium
GAATACCGTACCCAAACACCCGCCGCACATTCAGTCGGTCAGCGGCGACTCGCCGCATTTGCCCAATAGGGCAAAATTCATTTTGCGTAAGCAAAAATTCACGGAGGCTTCAGCCTCCCTATGTCAGCCCGCGGGGGCTCCCCGCTGCCCTTTCGGAATCACTTTCGTGTAATCGAAAACGACGTGCCTTCGGGGATCGGTTTTTCCGCTGTCAGGCGGAGTTGATAACAAGCCGTATCGGCAAAAGGTATTCGGATCGATTCGCCGGATACGGTGCCGTCGGTCGCGTTGTGCCAGCTTTGTCCGTCGAAAGTTTCCAGTCGTACTGTATTGCCGTCAGGGAAAGAGGTAGTAAGAACGTTGACTGTATAGATGCCGCCGAAGTACAGGCGCACCGTGCGGCGGTCCTCGGAATATTCCGCGCCGGCGCCGGAGAGATCCATTACGTTTTCCGGCGTTTTTGAGTGATGAGAATAGAGCGAATAACCGTACCGGTGAAGCGAAAGCGATTCGAGACAGGGCGACTCCGCGCCCGAAAGACTTATGCGCAAATGCTTGTAGTTTCCTTCGGGGATAATCACTGCCCTGCAAAACCCGACCGAACTGCCGACGGCGAGCGGCACAGCCGAGACTAAGCCGTCTTTTTCTTCGATCGCTTCGACCGTAAAGGCGTTGATCCTTTCTCCGAGCTCGATTTTTTCTTTGAGAATAATGACGTTAAAAGGCGAATCGGCGTTGACGTAAAGGTCGATAACGGCGCTTTTATCTTCTTTTCTTGCCGCGTAAAAGCCGTCGGCGCCGCCGAGAAGATTTTCGGGCGAAGTCTCTTTGCAAAAGAGTGATGAGGCTTCGATGCGCGCGCCTTCCGCGTAATCTTTTGCGAGCATTTCGGTGATATGGCGGTGCGATTCCGTCGCGTTTTCGACGTCGACGGGAAAAAGTTTTCCGCTCCTGTCGGGAGGGAAGTTAAGAAGCATTATCGCGCCTCTGCCGACGGATTCGAACCATATACGATCGATCTCCTCGGCGGATTTAACCTGATCGTCCTGCGACGAGTGGTAAAACCAGCCGGGCCGGATCGACACGTCGACCTCGGCGGGGATATACCTTTCGCCGCCCTGAATGCCCGTGTTTAGCACGGACGGCGTTTCCGTTATGAGATACTTCGGATCTATCGAAGCGAAATGCGTTTCCGAGGCAAAACCGCTCTCGTTGCCCACCCAGCGGAAGGATACGAAGGGTGCGGCGCCGAGCGAACCGAAAATCCCCGCGTGCGGTTGGTGCTTGCGTATGATCGCGGCCCACTCTCCCCAGCGGTATTCGGTCTCCCAGCTTCCCGCACCGTCCCACCATACTTCGTCGATACGGCCGTAATTTGTCATCAGTTCCTCAAGCTGTTTTGAGTAGTAGTCGCTGTATTTGTCGGTTCCCCAGTAAGGCGAGTGCCTGTCCCACGGCGAAACGTAAAGACCGGCTTTGACGCCCAAGGCGCGGCAAGCGTCCGTGAATTCTCTCACGATATCGCCTTTTCCGTCCTTATACGGGCTGTTTTTCATCGAATGTTCCGAAAAATCCGTCTGCCAAAGACAAAATCCGTCGTGATGTTTTGCGGTAAGAATTGCGAGTTCGAATCCCGCGTCCTTTACCTGACGTACCCAAGAGGCAACGTCGCACTCGGTCGGCGCGAAAATTCTTTCCGTCTCTTTCCCGTCTCCCCACTCGTTGTCCGTAAACGTGTTGACGCCGAAGTGAAAAAAGGCTTTCTTGCCGATTTTCAGGTGGGCGAGTTGTATTTCGTCAGGCGTTGCGCCGAATGGCTCAAGTCCGTAGAATTTGCGTTCCATATTCGTTCCTTATGCGCCGGTTGCACAATTTTCATTATAGCATACGGCGTATAAAAACGCAAGCCGTTGTATAAAAAAGTTATTTTAGATCAAGCCTTTGCGCCGTACATTCAAAAAACCGTATCGGAACATTGTCCGGATTTTACGATTATCAAAACGAAAAAACCGACGTAGCAAAACGCCGGTTTTCTTTTATTTTCTTTGTCTTTTATTCTCTGTCCTTCATTTTCCCGTAAGGGGAAACATCACTGCGTAGCCTTGCCCGCCCGCTTTAGTCTCCGCTGTCATTCAGAGCGTAGCGAAGAATCTTCGGCATTATACCGTCGCACCGTATATTCAGAATACCGTACCCAAACACCCGCCGCCCTTTCAGTCAGCCAGCGGAGGCTCTCCGCCGTATTATTTTTTCTTAACGGTATAGCCGTCTTTGGAGTCGACTACGACGTAGCCCTTGTCGCTGAGGACGGCGCGCAGTTCGTCGCTCTTTGCCCAGTCTTTAGCAAGGCGGGCTTGCCACCTTTCTTCGGCGATAGCTTTGACGTCGTCGGGAAGGTCTATCGTTTCTTCTTCCTTTTTCTCTTCCTCTTTTGCTTTGTCGAGGTCGAGTCCGAAAACCTTATCGAATTTGACCGCCAAGTCGAAAATATCCCTGCTCGGTTTTTCCTTTACCATAGTCCAGAGTACGCCCATGGCAAGCGGCACGTTGATATCGTCGTTTATTGCGTCCTCGAAGTCCTTTTCGTACTTTTTCAGCGTTTCTTCGTCGGTTTTGTTTGTGCCGACTTTGTGCTGATACAGCGCGGCGAGCAGCCTGTGGTAGGCGATTTTGCTCGCGTCGAGCGACTCGAAAGTAAAGTTAAGTTTTTTGCGGTAATGCGTATTGAGACAGAAATATCTGAAGTCGAGCGGCTCGTAGCCTTTTTCTTTGAGCTGAGCGATAGTGTAGGTATTGCCGAGCGACTTACTCATTTTGCCGCCGTCGACGAGCATAAATTCGCCGTGCATCCAGGTATTTACCGTCTTATGTCCCTCGAGCGCCTCGCTTTGAGCGATCTCGTTTTCGTGGTGGACGGGGATATGATCCACGCCGCCGGTATGAATATCGATGAGCGAACCGAGGTATTTGCGGCTCATGGTCGAGCATTCGATATGCCAGCCCGGATAACCCATGCCCCAGGGCGACGGCCATTGCATAATATGCTCTTTAGGCGCCTTTTTCCACAGCGCGAA
>CACZPH010000056.1 GCA_902783025.1 uncultured Eubacteriales bacterium
ATAAGATAGAGAAAAAACTCGAATATTTCAGGGTATGATATGGCTTATTTGCAGATAAGTGAATTACGGAAAAACTTCGGCGAAACGGTCGTGCTTGACGGCGTGTCGCTCGACGTAAACAAAGGCGACGTGGTGTCCGTCATCGGCAGCAGCGGAAGCGGAAAGACCACGCTTTTGCGTTGTCTTAACTTTCTTGAGACTCCCGACGGCGGCAGTATAACCCTTGACGGCAAAGTATTGTTTGAGGCGGGCGTCAAGTCGAGCGAAGCCGAAACACGGGAATACAGGCTGAATTTCGGGCTCGTATTCCAGTCGTTTAACCTTTTTCCGCAGTACAGCGTTATGGACAACATAACTCTCGCCCCGTTGCTTAAAATTTCGCAGGACGCCAAAGAAATGAAGAAAAGGGGCGTCGCGGCAAGCGAACTGAAAGAGTTTATTCGTTTTTCCAAAGAGCGCGTTATCGCCGAAGCGGAAGAGCTTATTCGCAAAACCGATCTTACCGACAAGCGCGACGCGTACCCCCGTTCTCTTTCGGGCGGGCAGCAGCAACGTGTGGCGATAGCGCGCGCTCTCGCGCTCAAGCCTAAAGTATTGTGTTTCGACGAGCCTACCAGCGCGCTCGATCCGCTCCTTACCGGCGAGGTTCTCAAAGTTATACGGTCGCTCAAGGACGACGATCGCACCATGATAATCGTCACGCACGAAATGGGTTTTGCGAAAAACGTCTCGGACGAGATCGTCTTTATGTACGGCGGCAGAATAGTCGAAAAAGGTCCTCCCGCCATAATCACGGATCCTCGGACAGACGAACTCAAAGCATTTTTAAAAAACGTAAACGAAAAGGACGGTTTGGCAAATGAGTAACGATTCCACGAGTATGAAAGAGCTTTACAGAGTGATAGTTTCGCTCGGAAGCGTCGAAGATTGCGAGGCGTTTTTCGCCGATCTGTGCACACCAAAAGAAGTCGCGGCGATGGCGCAACGGCTCGAGGCGGCGAAACTTTTGCTTGCGGGCAAAACGTACGAAGAAATCATCGCGCTTACCGATATTTCTTCCGCGACGCTCTCGCGCGTAAGCCGGTGTACCAAGTACGGAAGCGGCTACAAAAAGGTCCTCAAGTAGTTTTTTCGCCTAGGTTGCCTAATATCTTTACGTTACCGCATATAAGGTCGGTCACCGAGTAGGTAAGCGGCGAACCGTCCGCGGCGGAGAAAACGAAAACGTTAGGATAAATATCCGTTATTTTACCGCTTATTTTTTCGGTTTTACCGCGTCCGCGCGACACCGAAATTTTTATCGTTTTGCCTTTTACCGCGTCAAGATCGGCTTTTACGCCGTCGAGCGTTTTCAATTTTTTTCTCATACGATTATTATTGACTTTAGCCGTCGCGTTTAACCGCGGCGGTATTTTCGTTTTTTTTGCATAATTGAGTTTTTGCGGCATAAGATATACCGTTACCCTGACGGGAAACAAGGAGGTATTTATGTCGTTTAATCCTGTTTACGACGACGTTATCGCGGAGAGAAGCGGGTTTTATTCGTCCCAGACCGTAGTGGAGGCTACGTTAAAAGCGCCGATCGCCCGAATTGCCTCGGTGCTTTCCGTATGCGCCGACGCCTCGGGTGCCGATTACGAGGCATACAACGGCGAGATCAAAGCGGGCGGCGAGGTAAAATTCGACGCATTGTATCTTACCGAGGACGGAGAAACGGAGCACATAACGTACGGCGTGCCGTTTTCGGTGCGTCTCGGTGCGGAAAGCGCCACGCCGGAAAGTCGCGTTTGCGTATGGAGCGAGGTCCTTGATACGGACGTCGTATCTGTAAGCGGCGACGAGATCAAAGTCGCTTGCGCCGTGGACGTCAAGGCGGATCTTATCGAGAGCGAGAAGATAAAATATCTTTCGCCCGCGAGCGAAGGGATATTCTGCAAGGAAGAAAACGAACGGTATTTTACCGTTAAGAATCGCGGCAACCACGCGTTCGAAACGGAAGAGAGCGAAGAGTCGACGCTTGACGAAGTGCTTTACGCCACGGCTTGCGTGTACACTACCCGCCGCTCGGCAATAGTCGACGGAGTAAGCGTCGGAGGCACGACGGTGGTGACGGTAGTGGGCAAGCGAAGCGGTTTTATCGCCACGCAGACCGTAAGAGCGGAATGGGAAGAAGAGGCTGAGGCGGGCGGCGCGAGAAGCGAAGACGAGGTCGACGCGACGGCGTCGGTGCTATCGTGTTCCGCGACGATAGAAGGCGAAGACAAAAAAATTCTTAAAGTAGCGGCTTCCGTCAATTATTGTTATCGGGTGCGCGGAGAATCGTCTTTTTCGTTTGTTTCCGACGCGTTCAGTCCGCGGTCGGAACTGCTTGCGACGACCGAAAGTCACGTAATATGTCCGTCCGCGGTCAACTATTCTGTTTCCGACAGGGTGCAGGGCGGAGTTACGCTCGAAGCGGATATGCCGCCTTGCGACGACGTGCTGGCTTTGTGCGGATTCAAGGCGACGGTGTCGTCTTATTCGGCGGACGGCGATTCGCTCAACGTCGAAGGCGTAGTCGGCGGAAACGTAATATATTTTTGCTCCGACGGAGATAAGATTTCTTCGGTCGCGGTGTCCGTTCCGTTTTCTTTAAGGCTTCGTTCGCCATCTAGCGGCGAAACCGCGATAGTGCGGGCAGCGGTAAGCGACGTTTCGGCGCGTATCCGTCGCGGCAACGAATTGGATCTCAGGACGGATCTCGAATTCGACGTCACGCAGTACGATTGCAAAACGATCGCAGTCATCGGGGAACTTACGGAAGGTGAGGAAAAGCCCGAAAACGACAGCGCGATCAGCGTTTATTTCGGCAAGAAGGGCGATTCTTTGTGGGACGTGGCTTCCCGGCTTTGCGCTTCGCCCGATTCGATACGCGAGCAGAATCCCGATATCGAGTATCCGCTTTGCGGCGGCGAACGCGTAATTTTGTACCGTCCGCTCTAAGAGTTGACAACATCCCGCTTTCGGTGTTATACTCTTTTTATGACGAAAGCAAAAATTTATTCCAAGATAAACATCACGCTGTTTTGCGGCGAAAAAGAAGGCGGATATCACGCGCTCGACAGTATCGTATGCTCTACGTCGCTGTATGACGAAGTGACCGTTTCGCAGTCCGATAAAACCTTGACGGAAGGCAATATTCCGGAGTTTTGCAAAGACAAGTTTTCCGCCGCGCTCAACTATCTCATAACGCGTTTTTCGCTTCCGCCGATAAGAGCGGAAGCGAAGTCGCATATACCGCTCGGTTGCGGTATGGGCGGCAGCAGTTCGCTCATAGCGGGGCTTATCGACGCCGTATGCGCCGAGTTTGTGCCGGGCATAACGTACGAAGAAAAGTGCGGAATAGCCGACGAATTCGGTTCGGACGCGGCGTTTATGCTCAGAGGCGGCGCGGGCAGAATAAAAGGCAGATCTCGCGTTTCGGAATTTTTCTCCGTCGCGCCTGTCGACGCGCTTGTGGTGCGCAAGGGTTTTTCGGACACGAAAAGCGTTTTTAAGGCGTACGACGAAGCGCCGCAAAGCATGGACGAAGAATACGGCGACGCGCTGGTACGCAAACTCAAAAACGGCAGAATAGACTGGTTTTTTTCCGCGCGTAACGTCCTGACCGACGCCGCGGTAAAACTCGATCCGTATATAGGCGAAGCGCTTAGTTTATATCCCGGCGCCTTTATGACGGGAAGCGGAAGCGGCGTTGTGTGCGCGTTCGCCTCCCAAAAGGTAAAAGAAGACTTCGAAGCGAGAGGTTTTGAGTGCTATCCGGTGACGATCGGCGACTTCAAAGCCGAAGTTTCGAAGTTTTAAGCTCGTTTTCGCGCTTTTTCGCGCTTTACTACGGCTAAAAAAACGATAAAGAGTCAACAATCTTCGCAAACGTCAGTTGCGGAGATTTTTTATGAAAAAAATTATTTTATTTTTGGCAATTTTGTGTTTTGCGGTATTAAATCCCGCGTGTTCGAGCAATACTACTATCGAAGAAGGTTACGAAACGCTGCGGATCCGCGTACTATCGGATTCTTACGACGATATCGATCAACAAGTCAGAGCGAAAGTCGTAAGCGAAGTGAAAAGTTATGCGGTTCGTTTGCTTTCGGGTGCGAGCTCGTACGGCGAAGCGCTCAAAAAGGTAAACGCAAATCTCGACGAGATAGATCGTATTACAAAACGAGCGATAGTTTCCGGCGGGCGGACATACGCGGAAAAAGCCGAACTCAAAACCGAATATTTTCCTACCCGCGCTTACGGGTCGGTCGTGGTCGAAAGCGGGTATTATCAGTCGCTGACCATAACGCTCGGAAGAGGCGGAGGCGATAACTGGTGGTGCGTTTTGTACCCGCCGTTGTGCGCGGACGAAAGCGTCGTTTACAAATCGCGCGTAGGCGAGTGGCTCGGAGACTTGTTCGGCAGACCGCGGCCTTCTTCGGATTTTTTCGGGGGAATAATCGGGGGATAGTATGAAAAGAAGAATCAGCGCGCTCGTACTTACGTTTATCGCATTCATGGGATTTGCTTTTTTCGTTAATTTTTCATCGGCTCAGGCAAAAAATATCGTCAAAGGCGACACACAGGCTAATATCCGCGTCGTTCAGACGCGTCTGAGCGATCTGGGGTATTACAAGTCCAAAGTAGACGGTATCTGGGGCAGTCGGACGCGTAACGCGGTCGTGAAATTCCAAAAAGCGAAAGGACTCGTTGCCGACGGCATAGTGGGCGCGAAAACCGAAAAGGCTCTCGGGATCACTCTCGGAGGACAGTCAAGCGCGTCTTTATCAAGCGGCGAACTCAATCTGCTTGCGCGGTGCGTTTACGCCGAAGCGCGCGGAGAGCCTTACGCGGGGCAAGTCGCCATAGCGGCGGTGGTCCTCAACCGCGTCAGATCCGCGTCTTTTCCCAACACCGTATCCGGAGTTATTTACCAAAAAGGCGCTTTTACCGCGGTCAGCGACGGTCAGATAAATCTTACGCCCAACGCCACGGCGAAAAAAGCCGCTCAGGACGCGCTCAACGGCTGGGATCCGACAAACGGTTGTTTGTTTTATTACAATCCCGCTACGGCTACGAGCAAGTGGATCAGGTCGCTCAAGGTCGTACTCACGATAGGCAGGCATTCGTTTGCGAGGGGGTAATATGAAAAGCGAAAAAAGCATTATCGTATCCGTTATATCGGGACTTGCGCTCTCGCTTGCGTTGAGCGTGGTTTTCGGAATTTTTCTCGCGATCGACGCGGGCAAAAAACGAGTGGAAATACAAAACGGTTATCAAAGAAGTTTTTATACGTTATGCGCGGCGTCGGAAGATCTGGAAACGGATCTGAGCAAACTCGCGGTATCGTCTTGCGGCGAAGAGTGCCTTCCCATACTTGCCGACGCGTATTCGCACTCGCGGTCGGCGATAGAAGGCTTTTCCGGGTTGCCCGGCGACGAAAAAAATTCGGATTGTTACAGGTTTTTCAATCAGGTAAACGACTGGAGCGAATCGTACGTACGCGCCGTTTCGCGCGGCGCAGGCTCGGCTTTCAAGGATCAGGCGCACGGGTTGTATCTTACCGCGCGCACCGTCAACGATAATTTAAGGAAGATCTCCGAAAGTTCTGACGGCAAAACTTTATATTTTCGCAGCGACGATTTGCTTCCCGAGGGCTATAAGGCGATCGATCTGAGTTTCAACGGCGCGAGCGTCGAGTTTCCCACGCTCATTTACGACGGACCTTTTTCGGACGAAGAAGAATTCAACGCGGCGCTGCTGAACAACAAGAGCGAAGTGAGCGAAGACGAAGCGAAGCGGATATGCGCCGATACGCTCGGAATGACTTCCGTGCGCCCGCTCGGGCTTGTGAGCGGCAAGGTGACCGCCTACGCCTTCGAGGGAGAAAACGGCGATAGCGACGCATACGCGCTCATAACGCAAAAAGGCGGATACGTATACGTTTATTCGTCTTATTCCGCCCGCGCCGGAGAAGCGAAGATCACGGAAAACGAAGCGAAAAAAATCGCCTCGGCGTTCGTCAGAAAACTCGGCTATACGCGCATGGAACCCGTTTGGTATAATTCCATGGACGGCGAAGCGTACGTTAATCTCGCTCCCGTCGTCGGCGGGATCACGTACTATACCGATCTTATCAAAGTCAAAGTGTCGCTTTTTTCCGGCGACGTGACCGCGGCGGAATGTACGGGATACGTGGAGTCTTACACCAAGCGTTCGTACTCCAAAGGCATAACGAAGGAAGAAGCGGCGAAAAAAGCCGACGGCATAGAAATAATCAGCGTCAGCGAAGCCGTTATTCCGTACGGCAAAGGCGAAAAGTATTGCTACGAAATTTACGGCAGTAAATACGGGCTCGACTATTATATTTACGTCGACGCCGTGACGGGAAAACAGGCTGAAATACTCCGCGTTATCGATACCAATCAAGGGAAAAAGACCGCCTGAAAGCTTAGTCCCGCCCGACTTTTAAGCAAAGCTTAAAAAAGTTACCTCAAAAAACCGACGTTTGCTCATAACCGTTGACAAACTTCGGTTTTTTTGCTAATCTTAAATAGTAAAAGCAGAAAGGAGAAAGTTTCTATGAAATGTGATATTCTTATCGTGGGAGCCGGTCCCGCGGGACTTTCGGCGGCGCTTTACGGCGCGCGCGCCAACAAGTCGGTAATAGTCCTTGACGGGCTGTTCGGCGGCGGCGAAGCGGGCAAGATAGCCAAGCTTCACAATTACCCCGGAGTTAAGGATACGGACGGGTTTTCGCTTTTATATTCGATGCAGAGTCAGGCTAAGGCGGCGGGCGCGGTATTCGTTAACGCTTACGCGAAAAAAATCGACTGCGCTTCGCGTACCGTTTACACGGACAAAGAAACGTACGAGGCGGGAAGCGTTATTTTCGCGACCGGTTGCGCGTCACAGAAGTTGGGAATAGACGGCGAAAAGGCGCTTGTAGGTTACGGCATAAGTTATTGCGCCACATGCGACGGAGCGCTTTTCCGTTCGCGCCCGGTAGCCCTCGTCGGCACGGGCAAGAAGGCGGACTCGGACGTGGCGTACCTTGCCGGGATAGCGAGCAAAGTTTATTATATCACGGATTCCGATTACAGCGGCGAAAACGTCGAAGTCGTGCGCGGTAAGATAGCGGCGCTCGAAGGTAAGCCTTTGAGCAAAGTAATATTAGGCGACGGCAGAGAGTTGGAAGTTCCGGCGCTTTTCGTCAATATCGGCTATCTCCCGATCACTTCGCTGATCGATAAGCAGGTGACGACGGACGAGAAAGGTTACGTTATCACGGACGAGAATATGATGACGTCGGTAGACGGCGTTTACGCTGTCGGCGACGTAAGAAAGAAGACTTTAAGACAAATAGTAACGGCGTGCGCCGACGGCGCGATAGCGGCGGAACACGCGGCAAGGAGAAAGAAATGAACGTAGACAAAGCCATCAGGACGAGAAGAAGCGTAAGAGAGTATAAGGATCTGCCCGTCGAGGACGAAAAACTCCGGCAGATATTGCTCGCGGGCACGTATGCTCCGTCCGCTATGAATAATCAAAACAGGATCATCGTCGCAATTACGGGCGAAACCGCGAAAGAAAAGCTCAACGCGGCGGTAGAGGCGGAAGCGAGCGAAGAAACGCGCAAACGCATCTGCGCTCGTAACGGCGGAGTATTCGATTTCTTTTACGGCGCGCCCGCGCTTATCGCCGTGCTTTCGACCGACGTATTGTATCCCGAAGCCGACTGCGCGACCGCGATAGAAAACATGGCGCTCGCGGCGCTCGACCTTAATCTCGGCTCGTGCTGGATAAATCAGCTTACCCGCACTCAAAACGCCAAAGTCAAATCGATATTCAAGCGTTTCGGCGTAAGCGAAGACGCGGTAATTTACGGCTGTCTTGCCGTAGGCTACGCGGCAACGGAACCCGAAAAGAAAGACAAGGGCGGCAAAGTAATAATCGTAAGATAAACAAAGGAGCTTTGACTATGGAAATCAAAGAAATAAACATCAGTAAGGAATATTCTATTCCCGGCAACGCAAGACTTATCACGTATCTTCGCGAAGTGACTAAAGAAACCGACAAGTACGTGCGGAACTTGGACGCAATGCTCGTTATTCCGGGCGGCGGATATCATTTCGTGTCCGACCGCGAAGGCGAACCGATCGCGCTCGATTTCGTAACGCGTAACTACAACGCGTTCGTGCTCTATTACGACGTGGCGCCGGATTACCGTTATCCCGTTCAGCTGACTCAGGCGGCTTGCGCCGTGGACTATATCCGCAAGCACGCGGCGCAACTGCGGATAAACCCCGAGCGGATATTTGCCGTGGGCTTTTCCGCGGGCGGCCATCTTACGGCAAATCTCGCCAACTTCTGGAACAGGCTCCCGCAGGACTATCTGGCGGGCAAGAATATCGACGCGCACATAAAGGGCGTAGTTCTTGCGTATCCCGTTATCGGCAACCACTCGCACGAGAATTCTTTCAAGTGTCTTTTGGGCATAGAAGACGTCGACGATCCCAAGGCCGTCGCGCTCTCGCTCGAAAACAGCGTAAACGGCGACAATCCGCCCTGCTATATATGGACGACGGCGGAGGACGGCCTGGTCAACCCCGCGACGTCGCTCGATTACGCGGCGGAGTATCTTAAGCGCAATATCCCGGTAGAGTGCCACGTGTTCCCTTACGGCGGACACGGCTCCGCGACGGCCGACGAGCGCGTAAACCTCGACGTTTCGCGACTTAGCGCGGCGAGCGCGTGGATAGACGAAGCCGACGCATTTTTGCGTTCCCTTAAATAATCATGAAAATCGAAGAAATAAATATCTCGAAGGAATATTCTTTGCCCGGCAGGGCAATACTCAGAGCGTACTTGAGAGAAGCGAGCGAGCAGACGGACAAATTCGTCAAGGACCAGGACGCCATGATAGTGGTGCCGGGCGGCGGATATCGGTTTGTGTCCGACCGCGAAGGCGAGCCTGTCGCGCTCAATTTTACACGCCGCAATTACGCCTCGTTCGTGCTGTTTTACGACGTGGCGCCCGCTTATCGCTATCCCGTTCAGCTTACTCAATTTGCCTGCGCGGTGGATTATATCCGTACGCACGCCGAGCGTTTCCGTGTAAACCCCGATCGCGTTTTCGCCGCGGGCTTTTCCGCGGGCGGACATTTGGTCGGCAATCTCGCTAACTTCTGGCACGACTTGCCCAAAGACCTTCTCGGCGAGCGTAAACTTACCGCAAAGCTTAACGGTATAGTGCTCGCGTACCCGGTCATCGGCAGGATTTCCAAGGGCGGAACGTTCCGAAACCTTACGGGCACAGACGACGAGAGCGACGGGAAAGTGCGCGCGCTTAAGCTTGACAGGAGCGTAAGCGAGCATAACCCGCCTTGCTATATCTGGACTACCGCCGAAGACGCGTCGGTCGATCCGCGGAGCGTACTCGACTACGCGAGAGAATACTTAAGACTGGGTATTCCGGTGGAGTGCCACGTATTCCCTTACGGCGATCATGGCGCGGCGACCGCGAAAACCGACACCAATTTCGACGTTTCGCGCATGAAGGAATTGTCTTCGTGGATTGACGAAGCCGACGCGTTTATAAAGAGTATATAAGGAGCAATAATGGCTGACAAAAAAAGAAAAGAGACCGAAACTCAGGAAGTCGAAGCCGAAGAAGTAAGCAACGAGAGCGCCGACGACAAGAGCGGCAAAGAGAAGAAAGAAGGCGCCTTTTCCAAGTGGTGGAGCGGAGTCAAGAAAAATATTTCGGACGCGCAATATGAGAGCGCGCTCGAACGCGAGTGGAGCAAAAAAGCCAATACGTATCGCGTTTACGGCTATTCAGACTTACTCTTTAAGACTGTCGAAGGCGTAAGGGACGGCGAAACGCTTACCGTTTACGGCGACAAAGAGATCAAGGATTGGTCGGTCGTAGTCAGCGTAAAGAGCGGCAAGGCGTATTACTGCGCCGCCGTCAAAAAAGGCAAACTCACCGTAGACTACGACGGAAAACGCGAAACGCGCCCCGCGACGGTGATCACGCTCGACGACAAGGTAAAACAAGTCAAAGTAATACGCGCTGGCGACAAGTACTACGAATACAAGGGGAACGAAGAATAATGGAACATTCAATGAGCGGAGGCGTTATCAAAAAGTACGCCTCGCGCACGCTTATCAGAGTCGACTTCGGCGGCGAAAAAAAATGGTTTTTCTGCGATCTTCCCGTCTTCGAAGGCGACAAAGCCAAGGAAATTTCGGCTAAGGGCGAGAGAGCGGGCGTAGTCGAAAAAGTCGAAGTCTTCACTTCGGACTCATCCCCGGTGCCCTTTGCGCGACTTACCGAAATATCCTCGATAGAGTTTTAGAAAATACGTATTATAGAAGAAAATCCGTTCGTAGTCGAACGGATTTTCGCTTTATTTGCTTTTTTTAAGAGCAAAGTACCCTTCGATATTGTCGTGCTCGCTCACGACGAGCGAAGTTTTACCGAGGTACCGCATTATTTCCACGAGAGCAACGCATCCTACGCCTATCACGCTCGCGCGCTTAACGCCTATGCACGGATATTTTTCGCTGATTTTTTGAGGCGAAGAGAGCGCGAAGATATCGTCTTCGAGAGCGGTAAGATCGTCAAGGTTTACCGTAGAGCCGTGATTTTTTTCGGCGTCGTAAACTTTCATGTTTTGCAGCATTGCCGACAGCGAAGTGACCGTGCCGCCTATGCCTACGAGCGGATAAGTAAAGCGCGGGAAGCCGCGCACTTTTTCTTTGTAATACTCGCGAATGCCCGCGCGCGTGGAAGTCAGGTCCTTTACGCGTTTTACTCCGAGCGGAAGCGACACGCCGTTTTCTATCTTATCCGCGCCCTGCGTAAGCTCGATAGAGGCGCCGCCTATATCGACAACGCACAACTTTTCTTTCAGGTCTTTCGCTCCCAAAAATCCGCACAGCGCTTCGGTATAGCCGTCTATCACGTCGATCGCTATCCCCGTTTTCGCAAAGACCTCGCCGGTCAGTCTGTCGGCGTTTTTGCCGCTTCGCATCGCCTCGGTGCCGAAAATATAAATTTTCTCGGCGCCCGCTTTTTTTGCTTCCGCTACAAAACCGACGACCGCCGCCGCCGTACGCTTGAGCGCGTTTTCGTTGAGAAAACCTGTTTTTGCGAGGTCTTCCGCGAGAAAAGTCGTGTTTATTTTTTTGGGATTGACTTTCTTGTCGCGCATAAGGCACAGGCGTACCGAATTGCTTCCTATATCTATTACCGCGTCCATTACCTGCCCTCGTAGTTTTCGTCGCCGTCGCCGCTGAGGTTAAGGTATTCGCGCGCGTACTTTTCGACGAATTCGTCGGACTCGAGGAAGCGGATCTTACCTTCGTTTACTTCGTACGAGGCCTCGAGGCGCGTAAGATCCGATTCGAGAGCGGCTTTTTTGCGGTTAAGGTTTGCGATCCTCACGACGTTGCCGAGCAGAACGCAAAGCATCACGCACGAAAAGGCGCCCAGCAGCGCCGACGCTATTTTATAAACTTGTTTTTTGTCTTTTACGGCTTTCATAGCGGCTATATTATAGCACGTTTTCTTCGCTAAATCAACCCGCGTGAAAAAAATTAAAAAAATATTAAAAAAACGCCTCAAAATATTTGACAAAATACGCAAAAAAAATTACAATATGCTTGTTTAGTTAAAATAAACCGAAAGTTTATTATAAATTGACTTGTCAACGATGGGTGATTTTAATATTTTGTAGGGTTGTTTTGACTTTTTTTTATTTTTCCGGAAGGAGCAGAAATGGAATTAGGAGCGAAAATCAAAGAACTCAGGCTTCAGAATCAACTGACGCAG
>CACZPH010000057.1 GCA_902783025.1 uncultured Eubacteriales bacterium
GACAAGGGGCGCGTAGTAAACCTACGTAACCCGCAGTCGGGGGAGTCTTAACATAGCATCACGAAGTTTATTGGCGGCGAAAAAGCAATTGGCGCGAAAAAGCTAATCGTCGGAGGCGAAATTCTCCGCCACCAACTCTTTTCCCGTCTTCCCGCCCAAGTCCTGCGCGTCGCCGAACTTGACGAACAGCATCGAAACGAATGAGAGCGCGACGAATATCGAAGCGTAAGGGAAGAGTATTCCCATACCTAAGTTTACCGCGCCGGACGAAGCCGCAATATCCATGATCAATCCCGAAAACAGCGGGGTTATTACCTGCGCCGCCATAGAAGCGGTATAATAATAGCCCGTGTACTTGCCTACGTTGCTACCCCTGGACAGTTCTACGACCATCGGATAAGAATTTACGTTGATGGTCGCCCAACCGATACCGGCGAGCGCAAAGACGATATACAGTACGATAGCCGGCGTTCCGGCGTTGATAAAAATCGCGCCGAAAAATGCGGAGAAAAGCACCGCGACGCCGATAAGAATGCATTTTTTGCGCCCTATTCTGCCGGCAAGAAAACCTACCGGTACGTACGCGACGACCGCCGCCGCCTGCGCTATGATGAGCGCGAGGTTGAAGTTTTGCTTAAGTACGTTGGTGGCGTACAGCGAAAATTTGCTCGTTACGGCGTTGTAGCCCATAAACCAAAGGAATACCGAAGCGAGAATAAGCAAAAGCGCAATAAATTTCCCCTTGGACATTTTCCCGGTCTCTTGCTCTTCTTTGGTGTCGGTGGGGAACTCCGCGTCGATTTGCGCTTGGAGTTCGTTAGCCTCATTTGCCCATTTCTTCTCCTTGACGAGGATCATAAACAGCACGAGCCCTACCGCCATTACCGCGCAAACGGCTATTACGTAAACGGTAAAATTCTTGTACGTTTCCTTCGACGTGCCGAAAATAATTCCGAGAACGAGAACGATTATGCCGCCTGCCGTTCCCATAAGGTTGATTATCGCGTTGGCGCGGCTGCGAAGAGGCTTTACGGTCACGTCGGGCATAAGAGCAACCGCGGGCGAACGGAAAGTCGACATCGCGAGCAGTACGACGAGAAGCAGAATTATAAAGATAACGAACGGCGCCGGATTCGACGCGGTAACTTCCCACGCCTTGGCTATCGCTTCGTTGCTTATCGATCCGTCGGAGTTGAGCGGTATATCCGCCACACCCTGCGCGGTGATGTTTTGCAACTGTAAGTTGTCGACAAAAGTAAGAGCGACAAACGCCGCTATCGCCACGACGGTGCCGATAAGAATAAACGGCGTGCGCTTACCGTGTTTTCCGTTGTAGCGGTCCGACAGCGAACCGAACAGCGGCAACATAAACAAGGCGAAAACGTTGTCGAGCGCCATTATTCCGCCCGAAGCGGTCTGGTTGAGTCCGAACTTATTGACGAGAATAAGCGGCATTATCGCGTCGTACGCCTGCCAGAAAGCGCAAATCAAAAAGAACGCAAAACCTACGAAGATAGTGCGTTTGACGTTGAGTTTGTACAACATAAAACCCCCAAATAAAATAACGTTTCGTGCTTATATTGTACCACAACTTAACGCCTTTTGCAAACGGCTACGCGGTCAAAATCCGAAAAATAAACATATCATTTGAAAAATCCGAGCGAAATCAGCAGCGCACGGTTGATTTTTTCCATTCGCTCGTCGGAAACTTTGCCTATCCGCGTCTTAAGACGGCGCTTATCGAGCGTGCGAAGCTGCTCCAAAAGCACGACTGAATCTTTGGTTATACCGCCTTCGCCGCGTTTGAGTTCGATATGAGTGGGAAGTTTTGCCTTGGTGAGTTTGCTGGTGATGGCGCCGGCAATGACCGTGGGCGAGTACCTGTTGCCTATGTCGTTCTGAATAATTATGACCGGGCGCACTCCTCCCTGCTCGCTACCCTGAACGGGGCTCAGGTCGGCATAGTAAATCTCGCCGCGCTTTATATCATCCAAATTTTTTACACCGCCCGCGTATTGCTCAGTAGTTATTATATGTTCGTTTTCGCTCGGACGGTATGCTATTACGCGCTGTTCCATAAATAAAACTCCTTTGCCCGATTATCGACAAAGGAGAACGCTTTTATTCTTTTTTCGAATACTCGCCGAAGACTTGCGCTTGAGCCTCGATAAGATCGAGCGGCGTGAGAGAAAGTTCGTTGCCCGCCTTTTGCGCCGCAGCCTCGCCCGCTTTACCCGCAAAATAACACGCGCGTTTTGCCGCCTCTAACGGCGGATAAACAGCCGCGAAAGCCGCGACCATGCCGCAAAGCACGTCGCCGCTGCCGCCTTTTGCCATTGCGGGGGTACCGGTGGAATTAGAGTAAGTTTCCGTGCCGTCGGTAATATACGTGACCGCGGATTTCACCGCCAAAACCACGTTATATCCTTTAGCAAAAGCCTCCGCCTGTTCGGGTTTCCCGTTCCAGCCCGGCAAAAGCCGCTTGAATTCGCCCACGTGCGGGGTAAGAATAACTTTGCACTTCGCGTCCTCGAGCGCTTGCGGCGCGGCGGAAACGGCGTTTATTCCGTCGGCGTCGACAACCAAAACTCTGGTATAATTGCGCAAAAAATACTCGACGTACTTGCGCGTTTCGGCGTTGTTTCCCATTCCGCAACCTATCGCTATCACGTCCGCCTTAGCGGCAACGGAAGCGGCTTTTTCTTCGTCGAAAACAGCGTGTTTGCCCTCGTCTGGCAAATAGTCGAGCGTGTATCCGCAAGTCGCCTTGTCGGCGTAATACGGCAAAAAAACTCGCGGCACGACTAACGTAACTACGCCCGCTCCGCTTTTCAGCGCGCTGAGTGCGCAAAAGTAAGGCGCTCCGATATAGTTTTCGCAACCGCCTATTACGTAAACTTTGCCGTAATCGCCCTTATGCGAATCGCGGCGGCGCGGCGTGATCAGTACGTCCTGAATTTCGATTGTCTTTACCATACTTCTTCGCCGTCTCCGAAATCTTCATTGCTTCCGCCGTTCTTAAAGTCGAAAGAATTTACCGCGCGGGCAATATCGTCGTAAGCAAAACCCTTGCTCGCCAAATGCGCGTAAAGCTTGGGCTTGGTGGGTTCTTTTTTGCTCTTCATGTACTTTTCGGCGTACTTAAGGCAGGCTTCGTACTGTCCGTACGCGTCCTTGATCGCTTCCGATATTATTTCTTTGTCGATCTCCATCCGCATAAGGTCGGCTCGTATGCGGTTTACGCCGCGGGAGTCCTTCTTGAGATTAACGTAGGACTTGGCGAGCTTGAGGTCGTCGATATAACCGTAATATTCGAGCTTTTTGATAATAGAATCCACGAGCGCGGGCGAATAATCCTTGCTAAGAAGGTACTTTTGCATTTGCTTTTTGCTGCGCGCGCGGCGCTGAATATAGTCCATCGCCTTGTCCGAAGCGACCTGCTTGTCGCTCTCCTCGGCGATCTCGGTAATGCGCGAAGCGGAAAACTCGGCGCCTTCTTTGACTCCGTACTTTACCGCCGTGAGCGCGTCGATACCGCAAACGAATTCGCCGTCGATATACACGCTGACGCGGTTTTTGTTCTTCTGACTTTTGAGCTCGGTTATTTTTCCCATAAAAGTATTTTAGCACATCGCGTCAAATATTGCAAGCGGCGGTATAATTCTTTTCGTTTTTGTCCAAAATCCCGACAGCCAAAAAAACAGGAGGTAAACAATGGCAAAAATCACGACTAAGACTTTGCAGCAACTAACCGAACTGTTGCAAAGCGAAAACCTTGCGTATAAGAAGTGCTGTAACTACGTAAATCAATGCACCGACGCTACGCTCAAGGAAAAACTCGGCAGGTATGCCGACGGACACAAGGCAAGGTTTGAGGCGCTTTACGGCGTTATCAACGGCAAGTAAGGAGGTAAATTATGCCGACAAAGAAAACAAAATCCGCAAAAAACTGCTCGCTGAGCGACTACGACATTATTTCGGACGTGCTTGCGCGCCACAAGTCGTTAGTGACTCTTTACTCGACGTCTTTGCTCGAAATCTCGGAAAAGCCGCTCCGCGACCTCGTGGAAAACAAGATGACCGAGTGCGCTACGGATCAGTTCGACGCTTTCAACTATATGCACGACAGGGGTATGTATAAGACCGAAAACGCTCCCGCGCAAAAAGTCAAGGAAGCGCAGCAAAAATTCTGCGATCAATGCAAGTAAAAAAATCCGCCCTTAAAAACCATCTAAGGGCGGATTTTTATTTGTTTTTATTCGTTTTCCCGCGCTACCCGCGCTTCGCTTGCCGCGGAAGTTTCCGCACTGCTTACTTCGTCCGCGTCTTCTTTCTCCGCTTCGGCTTTCGCCTGCTCCGCTTGTTCTTTCTCTATCCTGTCGAAATGCTCCTTATGCGAGTGCGCTTCGGGATGAAGATCCACGCGGATAAAGAAGAAATCGATGATAAGCGCCACCGCGTACATAATTATCGTAAAGATAAGAATGTTCTGGTACGAGCCCGTCGCTTCGTAGATAGCGTTGCCGATCTGGTTGCCGGTAAGTCCCGCTATCGCCCACGCCGAAAGCGCTATGCCGTGAATAGCCGAAATGTTACCCATTCCGTACACGTCGGAAAGAAGGGTGGGAAGGTTGGAAAATCCTCCGCCGTAGCCCGCGTTGACGGTCAGCATAAGCGCTATGCAGATAGCCACGTAAACCCAACCGCTCGTGCCGTTGTTGATAGCGCCGGTAAATAACGCGAGCGCGGTAACGGCAAGTTCGCTGATAAAGATGATCTTGTAGACGGTATTGCGGCTCTTGAGATGATCGCCTATCGACGAATAGCCGAGTCTGCCCGCCGCGTTAAATAAACCTGTGACAGTGCAAAGCACGCCCGCCGCCGACGCTATGCCGATAGCCTCGTAAACTTGCTTTTCGTACGAAATAAACGCTAAGCCGCACGCGATATTGATATAGAATATGAGCCAGATGCCGATGAACTTGGGATCGAGCAGTATCTTGAAGCGCTTGAAATACGTCTTGAACTCGAATTTGTTGTGCGGCTCCACCCACGTTTCGGGTTTTTTGAGAAGCAGGTGTCCGACAAACATCATGACAAACCAAATTGCCGCAAGGATATAGAACGAAAACTCCACGCCTACGCCGCGTATCAGCGCTTCGATAACGGGCGAGAAGATCATTTTCGCCGCGCCGAAACCCGCTACGGCAAGACCGGTGGCAAGACCTTTGGTGTCCTTAAACCACAGCATAAGCGTCTTGACCGGCGAAAGGTATCCGAGTCCCAGTCCCACGCCCATTATTACGCCGTAGCAAATAAGCACGAGCGGCATACTGTGAAGCCGTACCGCAAGTCCGGTACCCGCTACGCCGACGGAAAAGCATATCGTCGCGATAAGACTCGCCTTGTGGATATCTTTCTCCACGAAATCGCCCAAAAACGCCGCCGACATTCCGAGGAAAAAGATAGCGAGCGAAAACGCCCACTGAAGCGCGCTCGCGTCGATACCGTTGTCGATAAATACCGTCTTGACGGCGCCCGAAAAAAGCGACCAGCAGTAAACGGTCCCGATACTGCAATGAAGTAAAAGCGCGGGAACAGCCGCTCTTAACCATTTGTTGTTTAATTTCATAATATACCTTCGTGACTGAAAATCGAGAGTAATTATATACCTTTACTTTGCGTTTGTCAACCTTTTTGAGCCGCCGAGCGCACGGGAAGGCAAGACTTGAAAAAAGAGCTTATATAAGCCCTTTTTTTCGTTATTCGGTTTGTCTGTCGATCACTTTGCCGTACAGCGCCAATTCCATTTCGTCCTTGGCGCGCTTTGCGAGATCCACCGTCGAAGTCGTCTTGACCGTCTCGGCGTCGATGACTTCGAGAAGCTCGAGTTCGACCTTAGTCGAGCGGAAAGGGAAACGCTTGTGTATCGAGTTCGTATTACGCGTAACGAATACCGCTATCGGTATCCCGCAACGTTGCGCTATTTTGAGCGCGCCGGCACGAAACGGCAACAAGCCTTTTTGCGGCTCGGTATTGCGCGTACCTTCGGGGAAGATGCCGTACGACATGCCCGTATTTTCGACCATTTTGCATACGTGCAGAATAGTCTTGAGCGCCTCGCGGTCGTTTTCGCGGTTGATAGACACGTAACCGCACTTATGTATCACTCCGCCCACGATGGGGATCCTGAAGTTGCCGGGCTTGGAAGCGAAAGCTAACGGCTTGTTTTTAACTCTGTTTTCGATGATCATGGGATCGAAACGCGACAGATGGTTGCAAATAATAAGGTAGTTTTGCGACTTGTCGAGTTTGTCGAGTCCGATGACTTTTACCTTGGCGCGCGACATAAAGATAAGATACGCGTTGATCGTATGAAAAACGAACGCGTAAAGGCGGTTTTGTCTGTCGACGGGCTTTTTCTTGTCGCTGAAGAGCGAAAGAATAAACGCGAACAAGAACGCGAGCGCTACGCACGCGAACGCAAAGCCGAAAAACAGCAAAAGGGGGATATAAAAGTCATACCACGCCCCGACTAAACCGCACGAAAGCGTGATCGCCGCCGAGCCTATCGCTCCGACCGCAAGCGATAACCAAAACAGTAACATTTTACTCTACCGTCGCGAAGTTGAGCGCGCCTTCCAATGTCTTGATCGTGACGTCTTTGCCGACGATCATTTCGCCGTCGAGGCACAGATCGATCTCCTTGGGTGCGCTGATCTCGATGACTTTCGCTCTCTTGTAGTGCGTGATCTTTCTGAATTTCTTGCCGCCGTCGAGGTGTTCGCCGTTGGTGTAAGGCGTAAGAATGGAAAGGAATTTGAAAAGTCCTATCTTATCGAAAAGACATACTTCCATAAATCCATCGTCCGGCACGCTCTTGGGCGCGCAGAGGAATTTGCCGCCTACGTACTTGCCGTTGGCGACGGTGCAAAGCAGGAATTTGCCCTTGGGATTGAGAACTTCGCCGTCGGCTTTGACGGTCGCCTTATTGTTCATACCGTGGAAAATCGCCTTCTTGACGCCCGCGCCGTACGGATCCTTGCCGCCCTTCGCCTTGACTTCGTTGGCTGTCTTGCCCACGATAGCGTCAAAGCCGAAGTTGCAGACGTTTACGCAATAGTAAGTATTGACGCCGTTGCTGATCTCCATAGCGTCGATGGGCTTAGCGGGAGCGGACATGAGCGCTTCGATATTCTCGAATTTCTCTTTGCCGCCGAACGCCTTGACGAAGTCGTTGCCGCTTCCGCACGGGAAAACGGTAAAAGAAACGTTTTCTTTGCCGATAAGCGCGGAAGCCACTTCGTTGACGGTGCCGTCGCCGCCGCACGCGTAAAATCTCTTCTCGCCGTCTTCCTTGAGAGCCTCTTCGATAAGCGCCTTGGCGCTGCCCGCTCCGGTGGTGGCAAGGATCTTGCAGTCCTGTTTGCCCTCGATAGCCTTAGCGACGATCTCTTGTGCCTTACCCTCGCCCGCGGCGGGGTTTACGATAAAATAGTGTTTCATTTTTCTTTCTCCTTATTTGCAATTTTATTTAGAATACGAACCGTAAGAAATCTATACCGTCGCAATCGCGACGCGTTTTTCCGGCTTTGACGTAAAAACGCGAATAAGGTCGGATTTTGTCGAAACGAAACGTAAAAAAATTACGCTGTGGCGATAAGCTTTTTGATAGTCAGTATGAGTTCGAACACCGACGCGTCCGCGTAAGAGCGGATATCAAGCCCGGTTTCCTTCTCTATTTTGTCGAGCCTGTACATAAGCGTATTGCGATGAATATACAGAAGCCGGCTCGTCTCGGAAACGTTGAGCGACGAGGCTACGAATTCCTCTCCCGTCCCGACGAGTTCGGCGTCTTCCCATGCCTTGCCGGACGAGTAGGGAGAGAGCGCGTCGAGAAGCGCTCCGAGTTCGTTCTTCGAAAGTGGTTCGAGCGCGTAAGCCGTCGCGTAAAAATGGTACGCGTAAACGTTTTTGCCGGGGTTTAAGCGTCTGCCGTATTCGTACGCCTTCATCGCTCTGTCGTACGAGCGCGCCGCGTCGTCGAACCCGCGGACGTCGCCCGCCGAGCAAACGGTAAGGTTTATGCGCAGTTCTTCCTTGATGTTTTCGTATGTTACGCGGGCAAAGTCATAAGCGTTTTTGTACTCGTCGCCGGCGCCCGTTAAGGTGTACAGCATTACGCACGTATCGTCTACGACTATCCTGTTGTCGCCGGGCCGCTCCACTAAGTTAAGATACTCGACGAGTTCGCGCTGCTTGAGCACGCTGTCGGTAAAAAATCCGACGGCGTACGCCTCGACTCCGTCCGGAAAAGACGCCTTGAGTTCGACCTGCTGAGCCTGCGTGAGCTCGCCTAAAAAAAGCAAACGGAATTTTTCGGAAAGCGGAAGCTTTTCGTAATCGCCCTTCGCCGCGTCTTCGAGCATACTCGCAAAAAGTCTGGCAAGCGTTTCGTCCCCGTCCGTGGTGGGAAAATAACCGTAAACGTACTTTTCGCCCATACGGAAGACAAAATACGAAAAATCCCGATCGCGGAAAAAACTCTCGCCTTCGCGGTCTATCTCGTCCATTACCTTGAGTTTTACCTCAATGCCCGTGGACGATTTGATCTTTTCGAGGACTTTAGAAAGCCTGTTCATATTTTTCTCCCTTGACGATTTCTCCTAAGCGCCTCGCGCCGACTTTGCCGAGCGTGAATTCGCTCATTATTTCGTCTACGTTCGTGCCCTTCGCCGCAGAAAATTCCACCGTCACGACGTCGGTATATCCGACCTTTTCCACCGAGAAAGCGCGTTCTATCTTCGGCGAGATCTTCTTGTAAACCGAAAAATCCAAAGATACCGAATACAGATCGCGAACCGAATATCTGATTTTTTCCGCCGTCCGAAGAGCGTCGCTCGCGCTTTGCGAATACGCGCGCACGAGCCCGCCCGCGCCGAGAAGCGTTCCGCCGAAATATCTGACTACCGCGACGAGGACTTTTTTGAGCCCGCTCTTGCGCAAAACTTCGAGTATCGGCTGCCCGGCGGTTCCGCCGGGTTCGCCGTCGTCCGAAAACTTGACGAGATCGCCTTTCTCGTCCGCGATATACGCGTAGCATACGTGCGTGGAGTCGTAATACTTCTTGCGAAGAAACGCGAGTTTGCTCTGCGCGTCCTCTTCGCCGTCTATCGCGTAGGCGTAGGCTATAAAGCGGGATTTTTTGATAACTATCTCGCTTTTGTTGTCCTTGATCCCGATATAGTCCATTACATTTCCACTAAAACGTGGACTTTTTTGCCCTTGTGGAGCACGAAAGAATTACCGCTCGTAAAGTCGCCTACCGTCGCGGCTATATCCTTGACCTGTTCGTCGCCGATTTTTAC
>CACZPH010000058.1 GCA_902783025.1 uncultured Eubacteriales bacterium
TAAAAAGTGGCTCTTAAAGCGGCTTAAACTCAATAATGTCGCAAAGCCGGACTTTGTTTCGTACGAGTTCCGCAGGCTCCCCAACAAGTACGTGACCAAAGCGGCGTTGCCCACGCTTGCCTGGACGCTGCACGACAATACGGAAACGGAAACGGTTCTGCCGTACTGCGACAATATAATTTTCGAAGGGTTTATCCCCAAAATCGATAAGTAAAATCAAAGCGGAACTTCGGTCCCGCTTTTTTGGAGTAAAGTATGGAATACGAAAAGATACTCGCGGACTTTTTGCCCGACAAAATCTTCGACGCGCACGCGCATTTGTACGACGAAACCGTCTTCGGTAGCGGCGGCGCGGTCTACGACTACGACTCTTACCTGAAAGACTATCGCGAAATGCTGGGACAAGAGCGGCAGTACACGCTTAATTTTTTCTTTATCCCGTCGGTAAAGAAACTCGGAGATCCGTCGCTCTCTCTTATACCCAAAACCGACGAGTTTGTTTTTTCGGAACTGGATAAACACCCGCAAAACTACGCCGAACTGCTGGTTTTGCCTTCCGAAAGCGCCGAAAGCATTGAAAAAAGGCTTTCTCACGCGCATATAAGCGGCTTTAAGTGCTACCACTCGCTTATCCAAAGGAAAGACACATCGCAGGCGGAAATAGAAGAATTTTTACCGATAGGCGCTTGGGAAGTCGCCGAAAAATACGGCAAAGTCATCACTCTTCATCTAATGAAATCCGCGTCTCTTGCCGACGAAAACAACCTCGATTACATTGTCAAAACCGCTAAGGCTTTTCCCGGCGCTACGCTTATTCTCGCGCACGCGGCGCGCAGTTTCGCTACTTGGACGGGGCTGGAAAACGTCGAAAAACTAAAGAATATCGACAATATTTTTTACGACTTTTCCGCCGTAAACGAATCGCCCGCAGTCTATCGCATAATCGACAAGATAGGCGTGGAAAAATGCCTGTGGGGCACCGACTATCCGATCACGACGAAAAAAGGCAAGGTCGTGTCGATAGCGGACGGGTTTTACTGGCTGACCGAAGAGGATCTCGCTCGCCTGCCCGGCGCGCCCGCGCCTTATTACTACGCCGTCGAAAACTTACTCGCCGTGCGGCAAGCGTGCCTTATGGCAAACCTTAAGAAAAGTCAGATAGAAAAGATATTTTACTCCAACGCAAAAGCCTTGTTCGAAAAAGCGACGCAATAAAAAAATAAAAAACCGCTCCTTGAGGAAAGGAGCGGTTTTGTTTTGCTTTTTTACTCTATCGCGCGGATCATCGCGGGACCTTTGTTGTACAATATCGGAACGAATACCGCGAGCGATACGATAGCGACGAGCAGCGTAAACCCGAAGCCCACGAAAGTCGAATACGCCGGCAAAAGCACGATACCGAGGGCAAAACCGCCGATAAGCACCACTATCAATCCGAGACTGATAAACATCGGGATAAGCGTATTCGTGTTGTTTTTGACCGCTTCGGTAGGCGTTATCCAGTCGAGTTTCGGCTTTCGAAGGTCGAAAAGCATATCCATTGCGCTGACTCCCGCGATAAGCGCTATACCGGGCAGCGCGCCCAAAACGTACAACGGCGAAGAACGGGTAATAAACACCGTCGCGACTTCCGCTATCAGATAAAAAATCGAAGTAATAAGCGAATAAACGATATGTTTTGCTCTGATCACGACGCGGATATCGACCGGAATGCTCTTAAGAAGGAAAAACTGCTCACCTTCCCTGGTAAAAGTCGTGCACGCGCCCACGTTAAAGCTTACCGCCATACCGGTAATCATAGCGTACACGGTCCCGAACGCAAAGCCGCCTAAGGACTTGTCCCCGCTGAAAGAAAACGAGAATACGACCGCAAACACCACGAGAATCGGCATAGTCCCAAGACAGTTGAACGCGAACGCCGTGTTGCGAAGAAGAGTTTTTATTTCGCGCGACATCATGACCGAAAGAATCGAACGTTTTTTCGCGCTCGTTTTACGGTCTTCGCGCTTAGCGTTCTTTTTTGCCACGCCGGCGCTCTCCAGCATAAATGCTACGCCTCTTCGATATAAAAATCCGCTGATCGCAAGCGCCGCAAATATCGCGACGGCGCAAACGGCAAGGCTGATCGCAACGTTTACCGCTTCCGCTCCGACTACGCCGAGCGTGCCGAACGCGGTTTCCGGCGAAAGCACCGCCGTCCTTCCCATCGCGACGAACGGCGCGAGCGGGTATGTGATCGACTCGAGCACGGGTTTAAGCGCGCCGTAGACGTTGTTCGGATCGAAGGCGCTGCCGTTCATATTGAAAAACAACGCGTAATACGCGCCGAAAAACACGGTAAAAAGCACGATAAGCGCTATCGAAGTAATCACGCCCTTATTCTTGAAGAGCGAGGCGAGATACATTATCGGAACCGCAAGCACCGAAGCCACGACGAGCGCGATAAACGGCGCCAACGCGCACCAAAGCGTCATGAAAAAATAAAACGCTACGCTCATTTTCGCCCACACGCCGAAGACGACGATCATAGGCAAAACCATTACGAGCGTAAAGAAAAGCTGCGTCAGGTACACGTAAAGAATACGCGCCAAAAAAACAGTCGAAGACTTGACAGGCAAGGCGAGTAAAATTTCGTTGTCCTTGGACATATACAGCGTCGTAACGAGCGGAATAAGCGCGAAAAGAACGTTGGCGATCGTTGTGATAAACACGATAAACGCGCTGAAGTTTCCGCCTAAACCGTCGTCCGTCGCCATCGAAAAAGCCGGAGCGATAAGAAACGCGGTCATCAACGAATACGCGCCGAAAACGAGCGATAATATTACGATCGCGACTATCGCCGAAACGCCTCTGCCGCCCTTATTTCTGCGAAACGCGCTTTTGAGAATTACGGAAAAAACCGCTTTGAAATTTTTCATCGGTCTTCCTCTTCCGTAAGCGTAAGGAATCCGGACTCGAGCGATCCGTCGGTAGTTTTGCCGCGTATCTCTTCGACCGTACCCTCGGCGATAAGTCTTCCTTTGTTGATGATCCCCACTCTGTCGCATAATTTTTCGGCGACTTCGAGAACGTGCGTGGAGAAAAACACCGAATTGCCTTTGTCGCAATGCTCGCGCATAAGTGTTTTGAGTTCGTGAGCCGACTCGGGATCGAGCCCGGTCATGGGTTCGTCGAGTATCCACAGAGCGGGTTCGTGAATAAGCGCGCCTATTACGTTGATTTTTTGCTTCATACCGTGCGAGTACGCGGATATCTGACTGTCGTACGCGTCCGCAAGACGGAAACGACTTACAAGCGCTTCTTCTCTCTTCCGTTTGTCCGCGGGATCGACGCCGTAAACCGTCGCCATAAAGTCGACGTATTCGCGCCCCGTGAGTTTGTCGTATACGATATGGCTGTCCGAAACGTAGCCGATATTGCGCTTCGCTTCTTCTGGATCGCGTGAAATATCCACGCCGCAAACCTCTATTTTACCTTGAGTGGGCGTGATTATGCCTGTAATCATCTTGATGGTCGTGGTTTTTCCTGCGCCGTTGGGACCCAAAAATCCGTATATCTCGCCGCTTTTGAGGTCGAGCGAAAGCCCGTCGACGGCCTTAGATCCGCTCTTGGCGTAAACTTTGGATACGTCCGTGAGTTTTAACATTTTAATTTCCGCCTTTTTCCGTAATTCGCTTTACGTATTCGATAAATTCTTTGACTTGCTTTTCGTAGCCGTTTTCGGTCGGGTGGTAAAATTCTTCGTCCTTAACAAGGTCGGGCAAATATTGCTGTTTCACGTAGCCGCCGAAGTCGTGCGGATAGATATACGGCACGTCGGACTTGTCCATCGTCGAAAAATCCGTGTTACGAAGGTGCAACGGCACGAAGTCGTCGCCTACTTCCTCCACCGCGCGCTTCGCCGCTTCCTTGGCAAGGTAAACCTTGTTCGACTTGGGCGAGGTGCAAACGTAAATTATGGCGTGCGCAAGCGTGAGTTCGCCCTCGGGCATACCTATCTTTTCGTACGCGGTCATAGCCTGAGTGACGAAGAGAAGACAATTCGGGTTCGCCATTCCGACGTCCTCGGAAGAGTGCGCTATCATCCTGCGGAACAGTATCAGCGGATCGAGCCCGCTTCCGACGAGTTTGAATCCCCAGTAAAGCGCCGCGCTCACGTCGCTTCCGCGCAAAGACTTGCAAAAAGCGCTGAGCATATCGTAATACATACTCTCGCCCATAGCCGCCGTCTTGCGCTGCATGGACTGGCGCGCCGCCGCGAGGTCGATGTTTATCACTCCTTTCTCGTCCGGGGCGGTCGTAAGAACGGCAAGCTCTAAGCCGTTAAGGGCGTTGCGAAGATCGCCGCTCGCCGCCCACGCAATGGACGAAGCCGCCTCGTCGGTAAGAGAAACGTTGAGTTTGCCGTAGCCGTTGACTTCGTCTTTGACCGCGCGGTAAAGTCCTTCCTTGATGTCTTCGCGGGTAAGCGCCTTGAGTTCGAAAATGCGGCAACGCGAAACGATAGCCCGAGTCATCGAGATATTCGGGTTTTCGGTCGTGGAGCCTATAAATATAATACTGCCGTCCTCGATTGCCGCAAGCACGCAGTCGGACTGCGCCTTGTTCCACCTGTGGCACTCGTCAAGGAGCAAAAAAGTACGCTTACCGTACATTTTGAGACGGTTTTTGGCGTCGTCGATGACCTTTTTCGCGTCGGCGACTCCGGAAGATACCGCGTTGAGCTTGACGAACGACGCGTTGGACGCGCCGGCGATAATGGACGCGAGAGTCGTTTTGCCGGTGCCGGGAGGTCCGAAAAATATGCAGCTGCCCACCTTGTCCGCCTTGATGGCGCGCACCAGAAGCGAACCCGGATAAATGAGATGTTTCTGTCCGATAAACTCCTCGAGCCGCTTAGGTCTCATACGGTCGGCAAGCGGCGCGGGATTGACTTTGTTTTGTGAAAAATCAAAAAGATCCATGGAGATATTATACCATGGATCGCGGCGCAAATGCAACCTATTCTTTGTAAATTTCGTATTCGGCGCTCTTGTCGAGCGAAAAAACCGTACCGTTGAGCCCGACGCCGTTTTGCCGGGCACGCCATATCCCGGAACCGGCGTTGTTTATCCTGAATTTCAGCGTCGTTTCTCCGCGCACGTAGTCGAACGTAAACGTCGGTACGGACGACGGAAGCCGAGGAGTGACCGTTATTTTGTCGCCGCTTATCTTTATGCCGAGAAGCCACTCGACTATCAGAACGTACGCCCATGCCGCCGAGCCGGTGTACCAGCTCCAGCCCGCTTCGCCGGAGCCCTTGCACGAATAAACGTCCGCGCATATAACGTAAGGCTCCGCACCGTAAACCTTCGCTTTTTCGCCTGTCGAATGCGACGTGGGCAGCAGCGCCGAAAAGACTTCGTAAGCCTCGTCGTTTTTGCCTGCCTTGAAAAGCGCTATCGCGTACCATAACGCGCCGTGCGTGTATTGTCCGCCGTTTTCGCGCACGCCCGGCGGATAATCTCCGATCGATCCTACGTCGTCGTTTTTCTTAAACGGCGGCCACAATAGTTTTACCACGCCGTGTTCTCTGTCAAAAAGCGCGTCGCACGCGGAAAGCGCGGAAGAAGCCTTTTCGGCGTCCGTGATCCCGCTCGCGCTCGCCCACGCCTGAGTTATGAGATCGATAAAACCGTCGTCATAGCCGAGCGCTCTGCCCTCGTCCGTCACAAGCCGCGCGAAATACCTGCCGTTGTAGAAAGAATTTACCGCTCTGCGAAGGTTTGTCGCTACTCTGCGGTAAAAATCCGCGTACGGCAGAAAAGGCAAACATTCGCCTATAACCGCGTAAAGGAAAATACTCAACCACACCGAACTCCCTTTGCCTTCGTCGCCCGCCTTGTCCATCGCGTCGTTCCAGTCGCCGCCTTCCATCAGGGCAAGACCGTTTTTCGCGAACCTGATCGAGCGGATAGCGCGCTGTACGTGCTCCAGAAGCGTCACGGAATAATCCGTACTTTCGTAATCCGCGTATTTGTTTGCGGAATTATTGCCGATAAGAAACGCGACCTTCTCGTTAAGGATACCGTCGTCGCGCGTAAACGAGATATATTTTGCCGTGACGAAGCCCAAAAACAACCTGTCGTCCGCATATCCGCTCCTTACTCCGCGGCTTGCGGGGTGCCACCAATGCAGTACGTCGCCGCTTTCGAACTGCTTGGACGCGCATTTCAGGATATGTTCGCGCACAAGGCGCGGATCGAAATACAGCAAAGCGAGACAGTCCTGCAACTGATCGCGGAATCCGTACGCTCCGCCCACCTGATACGGTCCGCTCCGCGCAAAAAACCTGCACGAAAGGGTTTGGTACGCCAAATAAGGAAGCAATACCGAAAAGGGATATTTTTCTTTCGTCCGAACGGGCGAAAGCGACGAAAAATAATCCGCGATACGGCGGCGCTCGTTTTCGGTATCGGCGCAAATTTTCGCTCCCTCGGTAATAATCCACGTCTTGATCGCTCTCGCGCGCGGCTTTACGCCGACGCTTCCGAAAATTACCGCGTCTTTGCCTTCTTCCGCGATACGCAAAGGCTTAGCCGTGACGAAAACTCCGTCGCGATCGGTTATTGAAGAAAGCGAAAAAGATAACGCCGTTACTCCGTCCGTCGATATGCGGCATTTGTTTCCGCTCAGCGCGTTTACCGCCTCGACGCCGTCTTCGTTTTTGTACGTCCTGATATGCGCGCGCGTATCTTCCTCGTTTACTCCGAGAACCAAACGCGCGAAAAAGGCGAGCGAAAAAACGCGCTCTTCGTCAAAGAGGTTATCTATCTCGAGCGTTACGGCTATCCCGCCGCCGAAGAGCGAGATCCTTTGTCTGAAGATCGCTTCGGCGCGGGCGTAAGAATATTCGGTATATCCGAATCCGTGCAGACAATTCCTCTTACCTTCGCCGCCGCACGGCAAGGCGGGCACAGAGAATACGCCGCCGTTTTCTTCGATAACGATCCCGAAGTCCGCCCGATCGTCTATAACGCCGAAACGATACGGCGTTACCTTACCCGAATACGACGAACCGAAAAAGATAAATCCGCCGCCGCTTTCGCTGACGATAAAGCCCTTTTCCCCGTCCGCCGCCACGTTATACCACGCCCTGGGGGCGGGCGACGTCACGACGAAACCGCCGTCCGTAAAATAACCGCCGTCTACCGTCAGAATGCTTTTTTTCGTTTCGAGATCCGGGGCGGGCAATGCGGCGCGGGCAACTTTTCGCTTGACGTACGCGGGCAAAACGAATTGTTTTGCGGCGTATTTTTCGAGCGCCTCTATTTCGGCTTTTTGCGTAAGCTCGTCGAAAAAAAAGCACTTTACGTCTTTTGCCGCGAACCGAAGAGCGAAAACGTCGGAGATCCTGCTCTTTACGCCGTCGAAATACCCGGATCTACGCTCATACGCCACGCATACGTCGAATTTTACGAAAGGACTTATCGCCGCGAGATCCCCGAATACTTCGCTTATTCCTCTCGTAACTCCGTCGCCGCGGACTTTGAGCAGAATAACGGGTCGAGTAAAACCCGAAGATAAGGGGGCTAAGGCGTGAAAAACGCCTTCCGCGAGCGCTTTGATCTTAGGTGAAACCGAAGAATACTTGCCTCTGTAATACGCCTCGTCAAAGATCGCTTCGCCGCCTTTTTGGTCGAAAATCCGGCAAAAAGCCCTTGCTTTCGTTTCTTCGCGCGAACACGACAAAACCGTATAATAAGTCATGGACTTTCCCGGCAAAAGATCGATCTTCACGTTGCCCAGAAGCGCGGGGAAAACTCCCGACGCGCTCTTTGCCCCGCGGTAAACAGCGCAACGATCCGTTTCGGTCGAAGAAAACGCGGTAGAGTGCAGAACAACGGTCAGCCCGCGAGCCGAACACTCCGCAAAACCATACCCCGCTTCGCTCTTAACGAACAGATCCGAATACGTGGGATGCGCGTTAAAAGCCCTTTCGTCGTTGAGTACGGGGCGATAATACGACCCTATCCAGCCTTTGAGCGGCGCGGCGGACACGTTGCGCAAAGTCGTTTTGCGGATCTCTCCTACCGACGGGATAACCGCGACTTCCTGCTCCGCCGTAAATACCGTGCGCACGGTGCGGTAAACGGTTTTTCCCTTTACGTGCTCCGCGTCGCCCGCTCCGAACGGCGAATACGTTTCGCCGCCTATATTAAACCACGTTTCACACTTGTTATATACGCTTATTCCGTCGTAATACGCCCGCGTTTCGCCCGACGCGCCTATCCGCAATAAATACGCTCCGTCCGTAAAATAATTGGCGGGCGAGGGATCGTCGCTGACAGAAGGCGAAATCCGGGGCAATCTCTCAAAGCGCGGCTTGCTTTTTGCGCGCGCTTTCTCCTCGGCGAAAGTGAAATATTCGAGTCCGGCGCGTATTTTCGGATCCCCGTCCAAAAGCGGCGGCAAACCGAGCGCCAACGAAAACGCGCACAACGTCATACCCTGATGATGCGCCATATACGTCCTGATAGGTTTTTCGTCGTACGCTTCGAACAAGCCGAGCGGACCTTTCATACCCTTCTCGCACGCCGCCGAAAGAGAAGCGACGACTTTTTTCGGGATAAACGGCGCGCAAAGCGCGCACGCGTAAGTCGAATATACAGCCTTTTCGGTTTCGCTCAAAGCAAGCGCGGAAATACCGAAAGCCTTATATTTGCGGTTGCCGAGATCGTCGTAATCGTCGTACTGACTCTCCGAAATACCCCAAAAGCCTTTTTTCGCGCTTTGCGCTTTGCACGCGGTCACGCACGAGCGATAATACGTCGTTCCTTTTTGCACCGGCAAAAACAAAGCCGGCATAAGATACTCGAAACCTCCTCCCGTCCACGAATACGTCGCGTTGCCCCTATAGTACACGCTTTTGCGGTTAAGGCGCAACGCGCATTCGTGACCGATATAACCGTAACCGACGCAAAATACGTACGTAAGGAGGCTTTCGCTCGAATACAGATCGTAACGGCTCGGATCGAGCGCTTTTCTCTCCACGCTCAATCCCGTCGACAAAAGTTTAGACTTTGGGTCGACTAAAAAAGTAAAATCGACCGAATCGAGCATTTTTTGCGCTTTTTGGCGGCTATCGGGGCTTAAATGCGGAGTAATCGCGGCAAGACACGCGAAAAAATTTCCGCTGTCCACGCTCGATACGTACTTTGGGTTTAGCGGCTTGCCGTCGGTCGAATACCAGTTGAAAAGATGCCCGCGGTACTTTTCGAGCGAAAAAACGGACGAGATAACTTTGTCCGTAAGAGAGAAGAATTCGTCGTCTTTCATCAGCCCCAAACGCCTGAGCTGCAGAAGCGAAACGAGCGAAAATCCGATATCGGTGGGCGAAGTCTGCGGAGAGGTTTTGCCGTTTTCGCAACTGACGTTGTCGGGAATGAGAAATCGCGCGCTGCCGTAAAGAGAAGTACGAAAATACGCGCCGATCGCGTTAGAATATTCCAAAAACACCTTGCTTACTTCCGCGTCGCGGCGCTTGACGGGCTCGGTTTCGAGTAAAAAGCCGAACGCGCCCGCAAGAAAAGCAAACGCGAATACCAGCGAATACCACGCGCCGAAATAAAAAGCCGCAAAGGTAAACGCCGCAAAAAAGACAAACGCGGGCGCTTTATCGGTTTGTTTGCCGCGCGAGTGCGCGAAAGTTTGCCACACCAAAAGGTTTTTGCGCCTTATAAGCCTTATTACGGTAAGGACGATAGCGAACAAGTTATAGCACGCGACGGCAGGCAAAACGCAAAATTCGTAAACGCGCGCCGCAAGCGACTTGAAAATTACGCGCGGCGGGGAGAAAAGCGCGAAAAACACGTCGATAATCGTCGGTAAAAACGCAAAAACCAGCAAAACAGGCTCGATCGACGCAAAAATAAGCAAAACGATTTGGCAAACAGGCGACAAAGAGAAAAGACACGACTTGAGTATATGGATACGGTTTACCGCGCTTATGGGATTTGAGCGTTTTTCGCCTCTCCTGTCGCGGATCCGGGGCGCCAGAAATCTCAAAAGCTGCCAGTCTCCCCGCACCCATCGGGTAGAACGCGAAAGACTCTGACCGAAAGATTCCGGGATCGATTCGGGCGCGTCGATATCCGTAGCCGCCGCTCCCGCAAACGCTCCCTCGATATAGTCGTGACTCAAAACCGTTTCGTCCTCGAACGCGAACGCCGTTTTGTCGTAAAATTCGCGCACGCGATAGACGCCTTTGCCGGTAAAATTACCGTAGCCGAAGAGATCGTACTCCGCGTCGACGGCGGTAAAATACCGCGACGGCGGAAACGAAAACAAACGGGAATAGGCGTTGCGGGCGGAAAAAAACGACGAAACGCCGTTAAACGCCAGCACCGCTCTATCCTTAAAAAACGGATGCTCGATAGCGCGGACGGCTCGCTCCGCGTAAGTCAGTTCCGTATCCGAGTCGAGCGTTATCGCGTAATCGTACTCTTTGAGATAGCCGCTTTTGAGATCGAAAGCGTCGTATGATCCGAGAAGCAAAGCGTTGAAATCGATAAGCGCGCCGCGTTTTTTCTCCCAACCGCCTTCTTTGCGCACCAGTATTATCACTCCGCTCTGTCCGGAAAAGTAATCCATAACCGCCGGACGCTTATCGCCGCTCACGTCGCACAACAAGCATACGTCGAATCCGGGATTGGCATACGAAACCTTCCTCGCCCGATCGACGGACTCTTTCGCTTCGTCTACGTCAAATACGAGCGTCGGGATCACGATAACGGCCTTTCCTTTGGCTTCTTTTACTCTCGGAGTAAATCGCTTGCCTTTGTAAAGCCTTCCCGAAAGCATATACGCGCCCGCAATAAGCGGCACGAACGCAAAAAACGCCGCAAAGTGAATTTTAACCGCAAAAAACGCGCTTACCGCGGCGCTGAAAACGCATAAAAGCGCGAAATAAACCGCGTAAAGCGCTCCGCTTGCGAATTTGCCGCGCAATACGGCATAAAGATCGGCGCCGCTCGATCGGGCTTTATGCACGGATCTTGCCGCCGCGGCGAGTTCGGTTCCTCTTCCCGCCGAGCGAGCCGTAAGCCGCAAATATTCGAGTTTGGTCGCCTCGTCGCACTCGTCGTAAAAAACGCCGGACCGTAAATAAAACGCGTTTACTTTGGATACCGAAAGCAAAAATTCGTCGCCGATCGCGGCGGACAAATTTTTCAGAGAGCGAAACGCGTTTGTTACGCATAGTTCGTATGACGATTCGACCTTTTTCTCCTCTTCCCGAACGCTCTCTTCGTCGACGCCGTTGTCAAAGCACGCCTGGCGGAATTTTTCGTACTCGCTCTCGCTCAAACTCTCTTTAAGTCCCGCAATATACCCGGGCGTTCGGATAAGAGAGAAGTCTATCCGCCCTTTCGCTCCGTCGTTTTCGCCCTTAAGGCGCAATTTGGAATACTCGGCGCAACGGGCGTACTTTTCGCCCAGATAGTCGACGATCGCCGCCCTGCACACGACGTAAAGCGACGTAATTTCGTCATACGTGAGCGCTCCGTAAGCGTTAAAAGCGCTTATTTTCGCATAAAGCAAGTCCCGATCGAGTTTGCCGTCGTTTTTGGTAAGTACAGCGTCCGCTATGCGGCGCAACCGAGGCGCTCCTTCGTACATGGGAAGAGGCGGCAACAATACGCCCACCGCCGAACAGTTGAGGAGCATTTCGTAATAATTATCGTACAAAACGCGCTCGAAAGGCGACAAAAAAGGGCGCGACGAAAGATACGCCGCGCATTTCCGAGCGTTTTTGAGCGATTCGTTAAGCGACAGTACGCAACGTCTTTTCACGGCGCTTGAGGCGAGCGCGGACAGTCTGACGTCGCCCGTCGGCGGCGAAACGCTGCGAGAAAAAAACACTCTCATAGCGACGGCAAGCAATAATAACGAAACGGCGACCGCTAAGGCGACGACTGAATAATACGGCATAATTTACTCCGGAAAATTTTGTTAAGATTATTGACTTCCGGGAGTTTTTTATACTTAAAAACCGCGCTCGGAGCGCGGTCTTAAAAAAATGATTTCAGAGTGATTTCGGATAAAGTCGGGCAAAAAGTTCGTCGCTTGCGGCTTTTGTCGCGAGCCCTTCGGAAAACGCTGTCGCGCTTCCGGTCGCGACGGCGCGATAAAACGCCGCTTTCGTATCGCGACTCAGCGAATATTCGTACAGGAATCCCGCGACGGACGAATCTCCCGCCCCCACGGTACCGCATACTTTGCCTTCCGGCGCGGCGGTATAATATCTTTCGCCTCTCTCGTCTACCATTGCCGCACCCCTTGAGCCGAGCGATACGAGCACGTTGCGCGCGCCCATGGCAATAAGTTTTTCGGCGTAAAAATACACGTCGTCGACGGACTCTATTTCGGCGCCGAAATAAAGTCCGAGTTCAAGGTCGTTAGGCTTGATAAGGAAAGGTCTAAACCGCAGAGAAGCCTTGAGCGTTTCCCCCGTCGCGTCCACGACGAAATTTACGTTTTTACCGGCGAGCCTTGACATAATTACGGCATACGTATCGCCTTTCAGCGACGGCGGAACAGATCCGGCAAGCACGAGATAATCTCCGCCATTTAGGCGGTCAAGCGACTTGAGAAGCCGATCAAACTCCCGTTCGCTCACCTTGGGGCCCGCGCCGTTGTACTGCGTTTCGGTTTCGCCGATCGCTTTTACGTTAAGGCGGCTCAGGTCTGAAATACGGGTAAACGCGCAAACTACGCCCTCTTCCTTGAGTTTTCGCTTTATTTCGGCGCCGGTAAAGCCGCCGACTAAGCCGAGCGCAACGGTTTCGGCTCCGAGGCGGTTGAGTACGACGGAAACGTTTATCCCTTTACCGCCCGCGGAAAACGTTTCGTTCCGCGTGCGTATTACTTCCGCGCTGTGAGCGTCTTTGATCGAAAACGAATAATCGAGGCACGGGTTGAGTGTGAGAGTATAAATCATATTATTTTACCGAGTTTACTACGTTTCTGAGTTTGTTGAGGCACGAAATAAGTTCGTCATCCGAGCGGAAGTTGGATCTGTATACTTCGAGAAGAAGCGCGGGAGAAATATTGCGGTGCGATATTTCGCGGATCAGCTTTTCGAAATTGTATCTGCCGGAAAAAGGCATAATGGGATTGTCTCCGCGATCGAGGTCGCATAAATGCACGGTCACTACTCTGTCGCCCATCGCCTCAAGATAACGGAGCGGGTCGATACCGGTATATAACGCCTGCTTGACGTCGAGAGTCGTCTTAAGTTCGGGACAGTACGGCAAAAGTTCGGAAAAAAATTCCGGTTTGTCGCCGAACGCCCAGTTGACGTTCTCGAACGCGATAAACACGCCGTAAGTCGACGCAATCTCGCAAAGTTGGTTTACGCGAGCGCCGAATTCGCCGTATTCTACGTCGATCTGTCTGCCTACCTTACGGAAAGGACCGTGAAAAGTGATGTATTTGGCGCCCAGCACGAAGCACGCGTAACATATCTTTCGGAACGTCTTTTCGGCGTCGGCGCGGGTACGCCCGTGCACCGAAAAAAGTTCGGGCTCGAAAGACGTGCCGTGCGGATGAACGGAATGGATCTCGCACTCGCCCTTGATCGCTTTGAGTTCGTCAATGAATTTCCTGTCGTACTCGCTCTCGCAGTTGAGGAAAACCTCCATACAGTTTACGCCTTCGGATCGGTATAAACGAATCGTGTCTTCTACTTCCTTATCTCCGTAATAGCATGCCGTGGATAATCCTGTCTTCATAAAACGCCGCCTTTTCTTTTTGAAAAAATTATACCACAATTTTCTCGCAATAACAAGTGTTTTAGGCGGTACGCGGGGGTTTTTCACAATTTACGGAGGATTTCGGACAGAATAAACGCCGCTTCATCGACGCTCTGAAGGGGCGCGAACGACGAAAAACGCACGTAGCCTTCTCCGCCTTCGCCGAAACCGCATCCCGGCGTACAGCATATTCCGCCGAGCGAAAGCAGATAGTCGAAAAATTCCCACGACGAGAACCCGTCCGGGCACTTGAGCCACGTGTACGGCGACGAACCGCCAAGCACGTAAAAACCGCGTTTTGCGGCGGCTTTTTTAAGCGCGAGCGCGCCGAGCGAATACTCGCGGATCCTCTCTAGGGTTTTGGCGTCCAAAGACGGATCGAGCGCCGCCTGCGCCGCGCGTTGGACGGGATAAGCCACTCCGTTATCCGACGAAGCGCAATACCTTTCGAACGCGCGGGAAACGCTCCTGGAGGCAGTTGTCAATCCCGAAGGAATGATCGCGTAGCCGCATCTGAGCCCGGTAAATCCGCTGCGCTTTGACAGCGACGAAACTTCGATCGCGCAATTTCTCGCGCCGTCTATCGAAAATATCGATTTTACACCGGAAAAAACGAAACTTTCGTACGCCGCGTCAAATACGATAAGCGACCCGCTGTCGTTGGCAAATTTTACCCATTCGGTCAGTTTGTCGCGCCCGAGCGCCTCGCCTACGGGGTTGGACGGCGAACAAAGATAAATAAGATACCTGCCTTTTCGCGGCGGATCCGGCGCGAAATCGTCCGACTCGGAGCCTACGAGATATTCGATTTTTTTGCCGAAAAAAGCCGCGCCGTCGGCATATACGGGGTACGTCGGCGACGGGATCAGCACGTCGCAATCGAATAACGACGAAACGTCGAAAAGGATATTTTTGCCGCCGTCTGTCACGTACGCTTCGGAAGGAGATATCTCTATCCCGCCGCGCGCGCAGTATTCCGCTATCGCTTCGCGCAAAAAATCATATCCGCTCGCCGGCGCGTAGCCCCTGAAAGTTTCCGCGCTTTCCATTTCGCGGCAAGCGCCGCTCAATGCGTCGACTATTTCGGGAAACAGCGGGCCGCGCACGTCTCCTATGCCCAATCGGTATATTTTTCGCGACGGATGACGCTCCGTGAAAGCCGCTACTTTTCTTCCCGCCTCGGCAAAGACGTAATCTTCGCGCATTTTCCCGAACCCGTCGGACAATTCAAATCCTATACTCATATTCTCCCCTAAAAGCTACGGATACGCCGCTCGTAAGAATTATCGCTTCTCCGTCGTTGTCGATCGTCTGAACTCCGCCCGCGGAAACGGCTCGGACTTTACGGTCCGTTACGCCTCTAAAGAGCGCCGCGTAATACGCCGCCACCGTCCCGCTGCCGCACGAAAGCGTTTCGCCGCTGCCGCGTTCGTAAAACCGAAGCTTTATCTCGTCGCGCGATAGCACTTCGACAAAATCGGCGTTCGTTTCGTCGCTTGCGTTAAACGTTTTGCCGTATCTTAAAAGAAAATCGCCGGAGGGAATATTTCCGAAAAACACGCGGTGCGGGTTGCCTACGTCTATCAGATCGTATTCGTACTCCACTATTCCTGCCGTTACGCTGCCGCGGCTGAGTTTCGTTATTCCCTTCAAGGGAAAGTAAACGGACGCTTCGTCGCCTTTTACGCGCACTCTGCGCTCGCCCGCGTCGGTCGAGATAACGAGATCGTTTTCGCCGTATTCGCGCGAAAAAAGACAGCCCGAACATTTCAGCGCGTTACCGCATATTCTCGCTCTCGACCCGTCCGCGTTGTATATGCGCATTGTTTTGTTCCCTTTTTCGTCCTTGCCGAGCAGGACCAACCCGTCCGAACCTATCGAAAAGCGCCTTCGGGACGCTTCGGCGGCAAGTTTTTCCGGATACGGTATATCTCCGAAAACGTAAATATAATCGTTGCCGCAAGAATGCATTTTCGTAAACTTAACGATCATATAAGCTCCTCGACGGTATATATCCCGGGGGATTTGACCGCGAGAGATTTCGCCGCCTTTATCGCGCCGGCGGCGTACGCCGAGCGATCGAAAACGGTATGCTTGAGAACGACCGTTTCGCCGCTTTTGAAAAAGCGTATTTCGTGCTCGCCGACCGCGCCTGCGCCGCGCAAAGAAAATATCCCCACTTCGCCGCTACGTCTTACGCCGTTCCTTGACGTAACGCAATAAGCGCCTAGGCGGTGCTTTTCGATCTCTTCAAAAAGCGCTTTCGCCGTGCCGGACGGGCTGTCTTTCTTGAGCGAAGAGTGCGTTTCCGTCATCTCGATATCGCTTTCGCACAAAACGTCAAGAACAGCGGCAAGAGCCTTTTTGAGCGCGAGCGCGCCGATAGCGCAGTTGGGTATGACCGCAACCGGAATTTCCGATGCCGCAGAATATATCGCCTCTATCTCGCGCGCGTCGTGTCCGGTGCACGCCGCCAAAAAAGCCGCCTTCGTCTTAAGACAATACCCGAGCGCCTCGAAAGTAAGCGAATGCGACGAAAAATCAATGACCGCGTCGACTTTCTCTCCGACCGCTCCGTAAGACGGGAAAGTTTTTTCGTCCTTATCGAGCGGCAATTTACGGTCAACATAGTACGCCTCTACGTTTTCGTCATCCCTTAAGGCTTCGGCAAGGCTTCCGCCCGCCTTACCGCGAGCGCCGGCAAGTAATATTTTCATATTTTCCCTA
>CACZPH010000059.1 GCA_902783025.1 uncultured Eubacteriales bacterium
CGCATCTCATTGTCAGCCGTCGCCGCCCCTCGATTGCGTACGCATAGTACGCGCACTTCGGAGCGGCTCGGACTTCCTCGACCTGCTTGTATCTCGAACGCGAAAATTTCGTTGTTTTAACTTTTCTCGTTTCTTGACGGCGAAGGCTTACGTTTACGCTCGTATCTCGCCGCCTTGCTTGCGTATAGCCTGACTCGTTTCTTGACGGCGAAAATCTCGTTGAATTAACTATTCTTGTATCTCGACCGCGAAAATTTCCTTGATTTGGCTTTATTCGTATCTCGAACGCGAAAATTACTTCGATATAGCCTTCCAATAATCAAAACGAAAAAACCGACGTAGTAAAAACGCCGGTTTTTTTCATTATTCCTTGTATTATCTCTTATTATCCTTATGTCATGACTAAAGAGAAGCGAAGAATCTTCGGACTTAAACAACTGCATTGCCGCTAAAGTGAACCATAGCGGAACACTTGCCGCACCTTTCAGTCAGCCCGCGGAGGCTCTCCGTCGGCGGCGACTCGCCGCCCGCCCGTTTTTACTTCAAAACGCGACAAAAACGGACTTTTTGTATGCAAAAAATTTTTTTGAAATTAAAACCGCTGTTTTCGAATAGTTGACATACAGTTGGCAACGACTATGGTGTACAATATAGGTGCATCATGGGATGTGGGCCGCCTTGATGCAAAATAAACAAAGGAGAAAAATCATGCAGTTTTGGGTTCTGTTGGTTATTGCGGTCCGGCGCAGGTTGGAGGGTGAAGTCAGGAGATACGATTCGCTCATCTACAAGACGGCGCTCGATCCGCATTTACCCGCAATTGTCCAGAGCGCGAGGATGACGGAGCTTATCGATACCAAAAATATGCTCCTCAACCTGAAAGTTATTTATGACAGACTATGCGAGGCGCTTGACGCCGAAAAGATCGGACTGCTCAAGTCCGCGTCGTGCGCTAAGTTTGCCGTAGATTACGTTTCGGCGCATTCTCTTACGCCTTACGAGTATTCGCTTAAGCTGCAGCGAGCGAGTGCGGAAGGAGTGAGGGTATTGACGTCTTTGGGGCTCTATCCGAGCAAAATGCGCGATTGTTACGGCTCGCTCAAGGTCGTAAAACACGCGATAGTTGGAGTGGAGAGCGCTTTGGACGAAATCGATCGGTCGGCAAAATTCATCACAGAGCCGACTACTCGGATTTATTCTTCCGCGAGTCTTTGAGCAAAAGGAAGAACAGCAGCAGTACCGGGATACAAAGCGACGCGATCAGCACGTATTTTCCTTCCCCTTCGAGGCTTATATGGGACTTGGGAGGCGCGGAAGACGGAACGACGAGCGGCGAAAGGTCGTTTTGCGGGAATTCGTAAGGCTCGGCGTACAGCGAGTACACGTAGCCGAATTTACCGTCGTCGGTTTTGACGTAATACCAGGTATTGCCGAGAGCGGGGATCTGGCTCGACCCCGTTATCGGACCGTAATAGGTCACCTCTTCGCCGTCACGGCGTTTTCCGACCGTGTTTTGCTCGACGTGCGAAGGAGAAGAGCGCAAAGTCACGGTATTCGAATCGTTGCTCACCACGGTTTTGGCGACTGCGGGGAACTTATACATGGGCGTATAATCCACCCGCGAAACCCTTTCCTTGTCGACAAAACCCTTAAGGTCCGTAAACTCAACGGCGTACGCGTCGTCGCACTCTTTCGTGACGGCGACGAAATACGACGCAGGCAGAGTGACGATCCGTTCGGTTTTCGCCTCGTCGGCGTAAAGGATGCATGCGTCCGAAATAACCGCGTACTCCACGTCGGCGGCATAAGCGGCGCGGGGAACGGTAAGCGAGATAACGAGAACCGAAACGAAAATCAGAAGTGCTTTTTTCATAGTACGATTTTAACCTGTTTTCGTTGTCGTATCGATACCGCTTTTGCGATTTTTTGTCTTAAAATATCGCTTTTGCGGAACGAAAGATAAAAAGGAAGAAATGCAATGCAGGAACAGGAAATCATTTCGCGCCTTCTCGCCATCGAAAAATGGCAGAAGATCAAGCGAAAAAACAATAAGTTGGCTTATTATAACGTCGGAGAAAAAATCCATCTCAAGCAAATGGAATTTCATCGATGCAACAAGCGGAACCGCTGGGTGTTCGGCGGTAACAGATGCGGTAAGACCGAGTGCGGAGCGGTCGAAACGGTCTGGCGCGCGCGAGGCATTCACCCGTACCGGGAAAACAAAGACGGAGTATTCGGTTGGGTGGTATCGCTGTCGAGTCAAGTTCAGCGTGACGTCGCGCAGCGCAAAATTCTCGAATACCTCAATCCCGAATGGATACGCGATATCGTAATGGTATCGGGCAAGTCGACGAGTCCCGAGGGCGGAGTTATCGATTACATATCGGTAAACAACGTTTTCGGCGGCGTAAGCGTCATAGGCTTCAAGACTTGCGAAATGGGCAGAGAAAAATTTCAGGGAACCTCACTTGATTTCGTATGGTTCGACGAAGAGCCGCCCGAGGATATTTACCTCGAGTGCAAAATGCGGCTTATCGACAAAAAAGGCGACCTTTACGGCACGATGACGCCTCTTAAAGGCAGAACTTTTTTGTACGATACGATCTACCTTAACGAAAGCAACGACCCACAGGTTTGGTATACTTTTATGGAATGGGCGGACAATCCGTACCTCGATCGCGCGGAGATCGAAGACTTATCAAAAGTCATGTCGCAGGACGAATTACAGGCGCGCAGATTCGGACGGTTTTCCGTAAACGGCGGTTTGGTGTATCCCGAATTTGACGAAAGGGTGCACGTTATCGAACCGTTTACCGTTCCGAAAGAGTGGTACGACGAAATTTCCATAGATCCGGGATTGAACAACCCTCTTTCGTGTCATTTTTACGCGGTGGACTACGATTCGAATATTTACGTAATAGCCGAGCACTTCGCTCAGGGCATGAGCGTAAAAGACCACTGCGACGCGATCAAGAGAATATGCAGATCGCTCGGCTGGCGGAGCGACGAAAAGGGAAGATATCGCGCGCTTATCGACAGCGCCGCCAATCAACG
>CACZPH010000060.1 GCA_902783025.1 uncultured Eubacteriales bacterium
GGATGGGGTTCGAACCCACGACCTCTAGCGTGACAGGCTAGCGCTCTAACCAGCTGAGCTACCAGGCCAAAATTATTGAATTATGGTGGGCCTTCAGGGGCTCGAACCCCGGACAAGCCGGTTATGAGCCGGCTGCTCTAACCAACTGAGCTAAAGGCCCTTATACCTGATGACAATGGTCGAGGTGACGAGATTCGAACTCACGACCTCATGGTCCCAAACCACGCGCGCTACCAACTGCGCTACACCTCGGCAGGACAACCAAATTTTGATTGCTTGTATATAATACAATAATTTGAAAAATTAGTCAACAAAATTGCGGCAATTTTCCAAAATATTTTTTCTTAAAATATTACTTTATCGATTTTTGCGGTTCAGTAGTCCTTCTGTTGTCTCGCACGCACGCGCATACGCACGCATACTTATTAAAAATAAGTATGTGCGCGGCTCAATCGAGAAGAAATTGCGCTTTTTTGCCGAAGTTCCTGTAATCGTCCACAAAAACGCGTCTGACGTTGCCGTCCTTTATCTGTTCGTCGTTTCCGCCCACGCCGAAATCGTCGCCGAAATACACTACTTCGGAATTTATATCATAACCGTTTTCTTCACAATAACGCTCCAAAGCGTGGAATTTATCGTATTTTTTTGAAATAATATCAAACGATGACGATCCGCCTATAAAGACGGTATAATCCTTAAAGTATTCCTTCGCGAACGGATATACGACCGCTCTTTTTTCGCGTGTGGGGTCGAATGCCACTTTGTCGTTTACGTCCGCTTTGGTTCCCAAAAAAGGAAACGTTACCATGCCGGTAGGATGAAATTCGATAGTTTCGCCCTTAAACTCGGAATACTGCGGATATTTTTCGCGGATAAGGCGCGCGCCTTCGGTAAAATACTCCTTGTCGACCGAATACTTTTCGTCGCGGATTATCACAGGCTCGCCGCCGCGCATTACGGATTCCTGCATTCCGTAATATCCGATAATATCTATCGGGAATTCGCGCATCTGATTGTAAATCCTCATGCAACCGCCGGCGCCGATCATGATCATTTTATATTTTTTTGATAATCTGTACAAAACGTTCCGATTCTCTTCGCCGAGTTTACTTCTGTGCTGAGTAAGGGTCCCGTCAAGATCGAAGACCAGTAGTTTTATCATTATATGTTTTCAACCTTCTTTTCGAGTTTTTTAAAATCAACGAGATTATTCTCGTACGCGTTTTTCCATCTGCCGTACTGTTGCTCGGCAAAAAGCGCGTTTACCGCCCTGATGTCTTCCTTCGCGAGCGATAAATATTTCTTATCTCCGCAAAGAGAATACCTGATAAGATTAGACGCAAACGAGTATGCTTTGAGATAAATATTTGTCTGGGTATAAAGCGACGAATAATAATACGCGTCGGATTTTCTCGATCCGTAAACGAATTTTACATCGCACATTATCTGGAGAAATTTGTCCATAGCGTTTTCCGCGGCGCGAAGAAACTCCGAGTAGCCGAAACGTATCTTAACACCGAATTCGTCGCCGATTTTCAGGTAATGAAGTCCGTTTTTGCGCGTAATGTTGTCAAGGATCGTATCGGTTATCTTATATAACAGCACGTCGCATATGGGGACCTTGTTGACTTTTACGATAGCGTTACTCAGATCCTCGTAAGCTTTAGACGCTTTTTCGTCCCCGAATACTCCGCGGCAAAAATCTACGGCGGGCGACGCGGAATCGCCGACAAAGTACGAATACCGCGCAAAAACCGAAATCGTAAATAAATGCTCTCTTATGTTGCCCGCGTACAAAAAAGCGCATGAATTCTGATCGCGCCTTACGCCCCATAATAGTTTGTCGCAAAGCGCCGAGTCGGGATACTGAAGATTATGCGCGCCGTTCTCGGTATTGATCTGCGAAAAAATCAAACCTTTGCTTCTTGCCGATCTCAATTTGTCCTTCGTCTTTTCGTTAGGTAAATAATGCCAGTCCAGCATAACTATAACATTATCGGGAAGAGCGAGATTTTTGTCCGACAAAAAATATTCGGCGTATTTGTCTGCGTAAAAAAAGCAAATCGGAGATTCGCTGCCGCTGTTATCGCAAATAAGATTATACTGTTCGCTTATCGCGTCATAAATCAACGCGCGCTGCTCGTCTTTTTGCTTGCAACTGCGTTGGTCGTAAAAGACGTCGGACTTGTATTCCGTATCCAATAACCCGAGTTGCCAGATCACGTTCTTAAACGGCAACCACGCCTTGATATACTCCGTCCACACGTCGACGAAAGATTCTTTGTTTTCTTTGTACGACGGCTTGAGTTCGTTTTTGTCCGAATCCGCCCAGTATCTTTTCCAAGTGTTAAGACTGACCCCGAGCGGCTCGTAAAAGTTCGTCGTAACATACAACCCGTGCGCGACCACGGCCGCTACGATATCGCGTTCTTTTTCGTTGAGAATATCGAGCATGGTCGAAGGAACGATAACGTTATATTTGAGCCTGAGCGCTAACTTGCAGGCCCCCACGACAAAAGCCATGTCAAGCGTTTTCCCGAACTTATCGTCGCGGGATAACCTGTCGAAAGTGCGTACGCCGAGGTTTTGCAATACGTCTTCGTCGTTTATGGCAAAACAACGGTAGCGGTAATCGGGCTGCCTCGATAAATACTCTCTGACGGTAACATAATCCTGTTTTTCGCTCTCCGCGTCCGCCCAGAACGAAAACGGACTTACTCCGAGCGTGCTTTTGCAAAATTCGTAAATCGCGTAAATAGTCCCGAGATCGCCGTTGCCGAGCAAAAAAACTTTGTCGTACTCAACGGCTACCTTATGCCCTTCCGTCCTCTTGGCAATATCTCCGTAATACACTCCCGCTTCGTCTAAAAAATCCCGTACGGCGGCAATTCCTATATTACCGACGTAGAGATCGAAACTGTTGTTATATTCGGTTTTCGCTCCCAAAACGTTTTCTATATCCTTACGCATATCTTCGACGGCGAATTTAACGCAGTCGGATTCGCTTTCGGAAAGATAGAAAGAAATGAGGTTGCTGTTAAGGATCATAATTTAACTCCGTTTATATAATAACATATCGGGACGGATTTGACAAATAGTTTTATTTATTTTGTCGATTTTGAAAAGAAATTGGCAAAACGCTAACCGAAAAGACGCTTTGTGATACAAAAAAAGCAGCCTTATTTTCATAAGACCGCTTGATTTGTCAAAGAGTTTCTTTAAGTTTTGCGGATTTGCCGGAAAGCTTACGAAGATAATACAACTTCGCTCTTCTTACCTTGCCGTGACGAATGACCTTGATGCTGTCGATACGCGGAGAGTGAACCTGGAAAGTCCTCTCTACTCCGATACCGAAAGATACTCTTCTTACGGTAAAGGTCTCGCCGATCCCGCCGCCCTTCTTGCAGATAACGACGCCCTCGAAAGCCTGAAGTCTTTCTCTCGAACCTTCTACGACCTTAACCATTACCTTAACGGTGTCGCCTACCTCAAACGCGGGTACGTCGGCCTTCATGTAATCTTTTTCAATAGCTTCTATTACGTTCATGACTTACTAACCTCCTATAATACATTATGTTCTTATAGAACTCCGCTACATTGGAACACACGAGTCACGCGTATTATTATACACAAAACATCAGTCAAAAGCAAGCGTTTTGCACCCGAAATCACAAAAAAACTTACATATTTTCGTATTCGGGACCGTTGCGGAATTCTTCGACGAAGTCGAGGAACCTGTCTTCCCATATCGCCTCGCGGATCCTGCGCATAAGATCGAGCAGATACGTAATGTTGTGAAGACTCAGCATTCTTCCGCCGAGTATCTCGTCGACGTTGACGAGGTGTCTTAAGTACGCCTTTGTGTACGACCTGCACGAATAGCAGTCGCACTTTTCGTCAAGCGTCGTAAAATCCTCCTTGTATTTGCCGTTTCGCACCACGATTTTCCCTTGATGAGTAAAAGCCGTGCCGTTTCGCGCTATTCGGGTAGGCAGTACGCAGTCGAACATATCTATCCCGCGAAGCACTCCTTCGACAAGACAGTCCGGGCTTCCCACGCCCATAAGATAACGCGGCATTTCGGTCGGATAGTGCGGCTTGAGTTCGTCGAGAATATGGTACATTACCTCTTTCGGTTCGCCCACGGACAGTCCGCCGATGGCGAGTCCGCACTTTGCGTAAGGAACGGTGCGCTCGAGCGACTCGATTCTTAAGTCGTCGAAGAAATTACCTTGCGCTATGGGGAAAAGTATCTGATCGTCGCGCTTGGGGTAATTATAGCACCTCTCGAGCCACCTCAGAGTCTGCTCCATCGCGCCTTTCGCTGTTTTTTTATCCACGCCCGGCTCCGAGCAGTAATCGAAAGCCATCATGATATCCGAGCCTAAACTCGTCTGTATCTCCATCGACTTTTCGGGCGAAATAAGGTGCTTGCTTCCGTCTATGTGCGACTGAAATTTCACGCCTTCGTCGGTTATTTTACGCATTTTCGCGAGCGAAAACACCTGAAACCCGCCGCTGTCGGTAAGAATAGGCTTGTTCCAGTTCATAAACTTATGCAGTCCGCCCGCCGCTTCCACAAGTTTGTGACCGGGGCGCAGATAGAGATGATAAGTATTAGACAATATAATTTGCGCGCCCGCGTCGTCAAGCTCGTAAGGAGCGAGCGATTTTACCGTCGCTTGCGTGCCTACCGGCATAAAAATAGGCGTCTGAATTACTCCATGCGGAGTGGTAAGTTCGCCCACTCTCGCGCCGGACTGCTTGCATACGTGCAATACTTTGTAACTGAATTTTTCGCTCATATCGCACCTTTATCCGAAATATACCCCGCCGCATTCGAGCGCCGTTCTTAACGTCTCGTAGTTAAGTTCTTTTGCTTTTACTCCGCTTTGCGCGCATAACGCCGCAGCCGTTCCCGCGGCTTGTCCCGTCGCCATAGCGGGCGGAACAACCCGAACGGCAGACAAAGCAACTCTGTCCGCGCTTACGCTCTTTCCCGCCGAAAAAACGTTGTCGAAACTCTTGCTTACCAAAGCTCTGTAAGGGATCGAGTACGGCTCGGCGTTTTCATTTATAAGATAATTCGTCTTACCGCTCGTATGCATATCGAAGGAATTTGCCGCCAGCGCTATCGTATCGTCAAAGCGCACGGATTTTTTCAGGTCGTCGCCGGTAAGAATATACTCGCCCTCTATCCGCCTCGACTCTCTTACCCCGAGTTCGCCTGAGGCGATAAGTTTCGCGTGCGAAAACCCCGGAATATACTTGTGCAAAAAGTCCATAAGCTCGGGGATCTGCGCGCGGGCGCTTATTTCCGCTTCCGACACAAGTTGCGGATCGCACTTTAAGTCGCCGTTTACCTTAGTCATATTTACCGCCCAAACACCGTGCGGCTGTTCGTAAAGTCTCGTATGTACCGTTCCTATATGATAGTCGCCCTTTGCGCGCGCAATATCCACGTAATTTTTAAAGTACCTGCCCTCTTCGTCTACGGCTTTCGCCACAGCCTCGTCTACCTCGGCTTTGTTTACGTCGTCAACGAGAAAAAAAGTCGACGCGGGCTGAACGTTGCCGCTCTCGTCGGAGTACAACGTTTTGCCGCCGCTTAAATATACGACCGAGGCGTCGCCCGTGCAATCCACCACGCATTTACACCTTATCGAATAAAACCCGTTTTTCGTCGCGAAAAAGCACTCCCGGATTTTGCCGTTTTCCGCTTTCGCGCCCACGAATAAATGATGATAAAGTATCTTTACGCCTTCTCTAACGCACCTTTGCTCGGTTACGTATTTGAAGACTTCCCTGTCAAACGGCACCGTGCCGAGATGACCGTGAAGCTTGTAGCCCGAAAAACTATCTCGCTTGCGGCACTCTTCGGGCAAAACCACGCCGCCATAAGTCGCCAATTCGCGAATGATCTCGTCAAAGACTCCCCGAATTATCTGCGTCTCGCCGCTGCGGTCGTAGCAGGTCATAAACGGCCCCACAAGGCCCGCGGTTACCGTTCCGCCGAGGCAATACCCCGATTCGGCAAGAATAACCGACGCGCCGTTTTTCGCCGCGCCTTCGGCTGCCGCGATTCCCGCGACTCCTCCGCCGACGACGAGCACGTCGCAGTCGTAACTTGATTTGATTTTTGCGCAAAAATCCATTTTTTCTCCGTACTACAGTATCAGCATAGCGTCGCCGAAACTGAAAAACCTGTATTTTTCTTTTACCGCCGTTTCGTACAATTTAAGCGCGTTCTCTCTGCCCATAAACGCCGAAACGAGCATAAGAAGCGTCGATTCGGGTAAATGAAAATTCGTGATAAGCGCGTCCACCGTCTTGTACTTGTACGGCGGATAAATAAATATCTGCGTATATCCGCTCTGCGCTTTTACGAAGCCGTCATCGCCCGTCGCGCTCTCTAAGGTGCGGACCGAAGTCGTACCGCATGCGACCACGCGCCTTCCTTCCTTCTTCGCGGCGTTGATTTGCTCCGCCGCCTCTTCGGTAACCCGATAAAACTCGCTGTGCATCTTATGATCGGTGATCTTATCGACCTTAACCGGGCGAAAAGTGCCGAGCCCGACGTGCAAAAGTACATTGACTATTAACACACCTTTTTCTTTGAGTTTTTCGAGAAGCCGAGGCGTAAAATGCAACCCCGCGGTCGGCGCGGCGGCAGAGCCTTCTTCGTTGGCGTAAACGGTCTGATAACGGTTTTTGTCCTTAAGCTTTTCGTGAATGTACGGCGGGAGCGGCATTTCGCCTATCTTGGATAGAATGTCCTCGAATACTCCGTCATACTCGAATCTGACCGTTCTCAAGCCCTCTTCGCCGTACTCGAGCACGGTCGCCTTGAGCGACTCGCCGAAGAGTATCTCCTCGCCTTTTCCCGCCTTTCTGGCAGGCCGGACAAGGACTTCCCAATCCGTAAGATTAAGTCTTTTGTGGAGCAAAAATTCGACTTTAGCGCCGGTTTTTTTGTTTCCGTATATGCGCGCGGGCAAAACTTTCGTGTCGTTGATAACCAATACGTCGCCGGACTTAAAGTAATCGATAATATCGTAAAAATGCTTGTGTTCGATCTTTCCGCTTTTTCGGTCATATACGAGAAGCCGCGAGTGATCGCGAGGCTCAACGGGCGTTTGAGCGATAAGTTCGGGCGGCAAAAAGTAATAAAAATCCTTTGTAGTAAGAGTTTCGTCCATCTTATTCTCCGTCGTCGACCTTTTCGTACGCCACGAAAATCTTTTCCTTTTCTTTATCCATTTTGTAGCCGAGGTGCTCGTA
>CACZPH010000061.1 GCA_902783025.1 uncultured Eubacteriales bacterium
AGGTTCGATCGCCAGGCAGTAGCCGCTCTTGAGAAGTACGCCGGTATTGGGTACGCCGTAATTCGGGATAGAGGGATCTTCGTGAAGTTTCCTGCCTACGCCGTGTCCGGTCATTACCCGCACTACCGAAAATCCGTGACTTTCGACGTACGACTGCACCGCGTGGCCTATGTCGCCGACGCGTCTGCCCGCGCGCGCTTGCTTGACGCCTTCGAAAAAGCTCTCGCGCGTAACGTCGATAAGACGCTGCTTTTCTTCGGATATCTCGCCGACGGCGAACGTCCTCGCCGCGTCGCCGGTAAACCCGTCGATCTTCGCGCCTACGTCCACGCTGACTATTTGTCCTTCCTGAAGTATTTTGCTTTTTGACGGAATGCCGTGAACTACCACGTCGTCGACGGAAATACACGCGGCGCCGGGAAAGCCGTACAGCCCCTTAAAGGTGGGAACGGCTCCCCGGCTCCTTATGAATTCTTCGATTTTTTCGTCGAGTTCGAGCGTGCTTACGCCGGGTCTGACAAAGCGCTCGATATACTTGAGTGCGTCGCCGGTTATTCTGCCCGCAACGCGCATTTTATCAAGTTCTGAACTCGTCTTGACGGGGATCATCTGAGCGCCTTCTTTACTTCTTCGTAAACTTCCGCGATGGATTTCATGCCGTCAACGGTAACCAAGTTGCCCTTCTTCTCGTAATACTCGATAAGGGGCGCGGTCTGGTTGACGTAAACTTCGAGTCTTTTCTTAACGGTCTCGGGTTGATCGTCGGCGCGCTGAACGATAGTTGCGCCGCATTTGTCGCACTTGTCGCCCTTCTTGGTCGAAACGTGATAGCCCGCGCCGCATTCGGGGCATACTCTGCGTCCGGTAATGCGGTCCATAAGAGCGTTAAGATCCACGTCGATGTTGATGACTCTGAGGTCCTTGGCGATCTCGTCGAGCGCCTTTGCCTGAGCAACGGTGCGCGGGAAACCGTCGAGAAGATAGCCTTTCTTGCAGTCGTCTTCGGCAAGACGGAGAGCGACAATTTCGACTACTACTTCGTCGGGAACGAGCTGACCTTTGTCGATATACGACTTAGCCTTGAGACCTACGGGCGTGCCTTCCTTGATGTTTTTGCGGAAGATGTCGCCGGTGGAGATGTGCGGGATCTTATAATCCGCGCAAATACGTTCCGCCTGTGTGCCTTTGCCTGCGCCGGGAGCGCCTAATAAAATCAAGTTCATAAACTTTTCTCCATAAGTCAACCGAAACGGGGCGTATAAAAACACGCTCCCGTACGGTCAAATAGTCTGAATTTGTGCTGATTTTTACTTTAAGAAACCCTTGTAATGTTTCATCATCATAAGGCTCTGAAGCTGCTTGTCGAATTCGAGCGCAACGGATACGATAATCAACATACCGGTAGAAGTAAACGCGTTGACGAGCGTCTGGTTGCCGATAGAGAATATCGAGAACAATATGGACGGAACGAGCGCTACGATCGTCAGATACAACGCTCCGAAGAACGTTATTCTCTTGGTTACCTTTTTGAGGTAATCGAGCGTCGGCGCGCCGGGTCTGATGCCGGGAATAAATCCGCCGTACTGCTGGATATTACGCGAAACTTCTTCGGGGTTGAACTGGATCTGCGCGTAGAAGAACGAGAACACGAAGATAAGTACGGATACTACCAACGCGTAAAGCCACGTTCCCGCGCCCAAATTAGTGGACCACCACCAATAGAAGCCGTAATCCGAATGGTCGAAAATCTGTCCGATAAGCTGCGGGAAAGTAATTATCGCCGTCGCAAAGATGATGGGAAGCACGCCGCTCGCGTTGATCTTGAGCGGAATGTACGTGCTTTGACCGCCGTACTGCTTTCTGCCCTTGATCTGCTTTGCGTACTGAACGGGGATCTTACGCTCCGCAAGGTCTACGAAGACCATAAACGCGAAGATAAGGATCGCCATTACGAGGAAACCGAGAAGTTCCCAGATAGCGGTTTCGCTGCCTTTCGCGATCTCCTCTATTACCGCGATGATCGCAAGACCCGCGGTCGAAAGGATTCCGACGAAAATGAGAAGCGAAATACCGTTGCCGATACCTTTTTCGGTGATCCTGTCGCCAAGCCACATGGTGAACATGGAGCCGGCAACCAACATAGCGCCTACGAAAATACCGAGAACCCACTTCTGAGCGAGGAAAGTACCCGCGAAAAGTTTGACGTTGAGAGCGCCGTCCGTGTTAGCCCACGTAATAACGATGCCGACGGACTGCATAACGGCGAGTATAAGAGTAACTACGCGGGTTACCGCGTTGATCTTCTTTCTGCCTTCGTCGCCCTGCTTGCTCCACTCTTCGAGCTTGGGGATAGCAACCTGCAAAAGTTGAATGATGATCGAAGCATTAATGTAAGGAGAAATACCAATAGCCAAGAAAGTACCGTTGGAGAGCGCCTGACCGGTGACCGCGGACAAAAGTCCGAGCAGACTGTCTCCCGACATGGACGAGCGGATCGCCGAGGGATCGACCAGCGGCAACGGAAGCCAGCATCCGAGACGGAAGAGGGCAAGGAGTCCCAACGTAATAAGGATTTTGACCCTTACTTCGGGATTCTTAAACGCATTGATTATCGTCTTTAACATTATAATACCTCAGCTTTACCACCGACTTTTTCGATTTTTTCGAGTGCGGATTTGGAGAATTTGCTTGCCTGAACGGTAAGTTTTTTCGTAAGTTCGCCGTTTCCGAGAACCTTAACTCCGTAAGGCTCGATTTTGCTGAGTACGCGCGCCGCGAGAAGAAGTTCCGCGGTAACTACCGTGCCTTCCTCGAATACTTCGAGGTCGGAAAGGTTGATGACCGAGTAAACTTTCTTCCAGTTGTTGTCGAAGCCGCGCTTGGGAAGACGACGCGAAAGAGGCATTTGTCCGCCTTCAAATCCGATGCGAACGCCGCCGCCGCTACGCGCCCATTGTCCCTTGTGACCTTTGCCGGAAGTCTTGCCGAGTCCGCTTCCGGTACCGCGTCCGAGACGCTTTACCGACTTTCTCGATCCTTCCTGAGGGCTCATTTCATGAATTTTCATAATTACGCCTCCACTTCTTCGACGGTAACGAGATGCTTAACGACGAAAATCATTCCGCGGATAGCGGGATTGTCGTCCTTAACTACGGTCGAATTGATTTTTTTAAGTCCGAGCGCCTGAACCGTTCTCTGCTGCTTAACGAGACGGCCGGAAGTGCTCTTAACCAAAGTTATTTTAAGTTTTTTCATGATTGCGTCTCCTTAACCGAGAAGTTCGTCTACGGTCTTGTCGCGAAGAGCGGCAACCTGCTCGGGAGTGCGGAGCTGCGAAAGTCCGTCAAATACCGCTTTTACGGCGTTGATCGGGTTGCGCGATCCGTAGCACTTGGTGGTGATGTCTTTTACGCCAGCAAGTTCGACTACCGAACGAACGGTGGTTCCCGCGATGACTCCGGTTCCTTCGGGAGCCGGCATCATAAGCACGGTAGCCTTGCCGTATTTACCCACTACCTTGTGGGGGATGGTGTTTTCCGCCTGAGCGATCTTGACCATGCTTCTCTTAGCGCGAAGTTCCGCTTTCTTGATAGCTTCGGGAACTTCAGCGGCTTTTCCTGTGCCCATACCTACGCGGCCTTTGCCGTCGCCGACTACGATAAGAGCGGCAAATCTCATGTTTCTACCGCCTTTGGTAGTCTTGGTGATACGGTTTACTCTGACGAGTTTGCTCTGCAAACCGTCGTCGGGCTTAAGTTCTTCACGTTCTCTTTTTGCCATGATAAAGTAACCTCCTATCAGAATTTAAGACCGGCTTCGCGAGCGCCGTCAGCCAATGCCTGTACTCTTCCGGTGTAAAGATAGCCGCCTCTGTCGAATACGACCGTCTCGATACCCTTGTCGAGCGCGAGCTTAGCGATCTGTTCGCCTACGTACTTTGCCGCCTCGGTCTTGGTCATGGAGCTGACGTCCACGCCTTTGGTCTTGGTCGAGAACGCGCAAAGAGTTACCTGTGCGTCGTCGTCGATGACCTGAGCGTAAATGTTGTCGGTCGAGCGGTATACGTTGAGACGAGGAGTCTGTGCAGTGCCGTGAATATGAGCGCGGAGACGATTGTGTCTCTTGCTTCTGATTTCGTTTTTATTATACTTGGTAACCATAACTTACTCTCCTTATTTTCCGGCGGTCTTGCCTTCTTTTCTGACAACGACTTCATCCGAATAATGGATACCGTATCCGTGATACGGCTCTACCGGACGCTTGGATTTGATCTGAGCGGCAACCTGTCCTACCTGCTCTTTGTCCACACCGGACACCACTACGGTAAGAAGGTCGGGGCAAGTGATGGTGATTCCGTCGGGGATAGCGAACTCTACCGGATGCGAATATCCCAGACTCATCGTGAGTTTCTTGCCTGCAACCGCCGCCTTGTAGCCGACTCCGGCTATTACGAGCGTCTTGGTAAAGGGAGTAACTACGCCCGTTACCATATTGGCGATAAGCTGTCTGTAAAGACCGTGCAACGAACGGCTTTCTTTCTCGTCGTTGACGCGGGTAACTTCGATCTCGCCGTTTTCGAGTTTTACGTTGATTCTGTTAGAGGCGATAACGGTCGAAAGTTCGCCCTTGGGGCCCTTTACGTGAACTACGTTTTCTTTGATTTCGGCGGTAACACCGGCGGGTACCGCAATCTTCATTCTACCGATTCTTGACATATTACCCTCCGAATTACCATATGTAAGCGAGAACTTCGCCGCCGATCTTCTGCTTTCTTGCCTCTTTGTCGGTCATAACGCCCTTGGAGGTCGAAATGATCGCGATTCCGAGTCCGTTGAGTACGGAAGGAAGATCTTCGTATCCGCAATAAACTCTGAGTCCGGGCTTGGAAACGCGCTTGAGGTTAGAGATAACCTTCTGGTTGTTTGCGCCGTACTTGAGAGTGATGAGAATTTCCTTGTGTCCTTCGTTTTCTACTACCTCGGCGCCCTTAAGGAAACCTTCGTTTACCAAAATGTCAACGATGGACTTCTTCATGTTGGATGCGGGAACGGTTACCGTTTCGTGTTTAGCCGTCAATGCGTTTCTGATTCTTGTAAGCAAATCTGCAATGGGATCCGTAACTACCATAATAACCTCCTATTACCAACTCGACTTCTTAACGCCGGGGATCTCGCCCTTATACGCAAGCTCTCTGAAGCAAATACGGCAAATTCCGTACTTGCGAAGAACGGCGTGAGGACGTCCGCAAATGGTGCAGCGAGTATATTCTCTGGTCGAGAATTTCTGCTTCCTTTGCTGCTTGTTTATCATTGATTTCTTAGCCATTTTTTAATTCTCCTTTTCCCGTTAGTTCTTGAAGGGAAGTCCAAGCTTAACGAGAAGTGCTCTCGCCTCGTCGTCCGTCTTAGCCGTGGTGACTACGCAAACGTCGAATCCTCTTACTTTCTCCACGAGTTCGTACGATACTTCGGGGAAAATGATGTGCTCTTTTACACCTACGGTGTAATTTCCTCTGCCGTCGAACGACTTGGAAGAGATACCTCTGAAGTCTCTTACGCGGGGAAGCGCGATCGAAACGAGTTTGTCGAGGAATTCGTACATTCTCGCGCCGCGCAAAGTAACCTTAGCGCCGATCGTCTGTCCTTCGCGAAGTTTGAAGTTAGCGACAGACTTCTTGGCGGTGGTGAGAATAGCCTTTTGTCCGCAAATAGCTTCGAGTTCCTTAACGGCTCCGCTGATGCTCTTGGAGTTGTCCTTGATGTCGCCGAATCTCATGTTTACGACGATCTTCTCAAGAGCGGGAACTTCGTTAACGTCCTTGTATCCTTTCTCTTTCAAAAGGGCAGGAACTATTTCCTCTTTATATTGTTTTAATAAACGGTTTCTGTTAGGATTTTGTTCAGCCATGATTGCTCTCCTTACTGCTCGTCAGCGTCAGCCTTAGCCGATTTCTTTCTGACGGTCTTCTTAACGTGCTTATCCGTCAAGGACTCGACTTCGGGGTTGTTTGCCTCGGCGGGAGCCTCGGTCTTAGCGGACTTCTTGCGAACGGTCTTCTTAACCGGCGCGGTCTCCGCGGTTGCTGCCGGAGTCTCCTCTACGGGCTGTTCCTCAGCCGCCTTAGCCGACTTCTTGCGAACCGACTTCTTAGCGGGCTTTTCTTCAGCCTTGTACTCGAGCACTTCGCCGCAGAACTTGCAGACTCTTACTTTCTTGCCGCCTACGGTCTTGACCGCGATACGGGTAGCCTTGCCGCACTTGGGGCATACGAGCATTACGTTGGAAGCGTCGATGTTGCCGGGCTCCTTAACGATGCCGCCCGCCTGCTGTGCCGAACGGGGCTTAACGTGCTTGGTAACTACGTTGACGCCGTCTACCACGAGAGTGTGGTTTTCGGGATTAACGGACAAAACGTTAGCGGTCTTACCTTTGTCTTTGCCGGCAATGACCTTGACGAGATCGCCTTTTTTGATTTGTAAAGCCATTGGTTTTGCCTCCTTAAATTACTTCGGGCGCGAGAGATATGATCTTCATATAATCTCTGTCGCGAAGTTCTCTTGCGATCGGTCCGAAGATACGGGTGCCTCTGGGCTGCTTCTGCGTATCGATGATCACCGCCGCGTTGTCGTCAAATCTGATGTGAGAGCCGTCCGGTCTGTTTACGCCCTGATGCGAGCGAACGATTACCGCGCGTACGACGTCGCCTTTCTTAACGATGCCGCCGGTGGTAGCCGTCTTTACGGACGCGATGATAACGTCGCCGATATTGCCGGTCTTACGGAAAGATCCGCCAAGTACGCGAATACACATCAATTCTTTTGCGCCGCTGTTGTCCGCGGCAGTTAAATACGTCTGTGGTTGTATCATGATCGCTCTCCTTATTTAGCCTTCTCGACGATCTCAACGACTCTCCAGCACTTGTCCTTCGAAAGATGTCTGGTCTCGACGATCCTTACGGTATCGCCGATTCCGCATTCGTTGTTTTCGTCGTGAGCCTTGACCTTCTTGGTCTTATTGATGGTCTTTTTGTAAAGAGGATGCTTTGCCTTGTCTCTTATCGCGACTACGACGGTCTTGTCCATCTTGTCGGATACGACGAGTCCTACTCTCTCTTTTCTTTCATTTCTCTGTTCCATGGTTCTTCTCCTTACGCCTTAAGCTCTCTCTCGCGCAAAATGGTCTTAACGCGCGCGATATCCTTCTTGCAGACGTTGATCTGCATGGGATTGTTGAGTTGTCTGGTTGCGTTGTTAAAACGAAGATTGAACAATTCCTGCTTAAGCTGTGCGAGCTTCGCGTTGAGTTCAGCGTCCGAAAGCTCTCTGAGTTCCTTTATTTTCATCAGGCGTCAACCTCCTTCTTAACGATTTTGCACTTTACGGGAAGCTTGTAAGAAGCGAGTCTGAGCGCTTCCTTCGCGTTCTCTTCGGCAATGCCTGCCATTTCGAACATAACCTTGCCGGGCTTTACGATAGCAACCCAGTATTCGGGCGAACCTTTTCCGGAACCCATACGGGTCTCGGCGGGTTTTTTGGTAACGGGCTTGTGGGGGAAGATGTCGATCCAAACCTGTCCGCCGCGCTTGATATAACGAGTCATTGCGACACGCGCCGCTTCTATCTGGTTGGATTTGATCTGACCGGGTTCGAGCGCAATGAGCGCATACTCGCCGTACGCGATCTTGCTGTCCCAGTCGCTGCCCTTCATTCTGCCGCGCTGAACGCGACGTCTTTTTACTCTCTTAGGCATTAACATATTAGTTCTGGCCTCCTTCGGTCTTTATAGTGGGAAGAACTTCGCCTTTGTAGATCCATACCTTGATACCGATGCATCCGTAGGTGGTATGCGCGGTCGCTACGCCGTAATCGATGTCTGCGCGCATGGTCTGAAGCGGAATCGAGCCTTCCTTGTAAGTCTCGCTTCTCGCTATCTCGGCGCCGTCAAGACGTCCGCCGGAGCAAACCTTGACTCCCTTTGCGCCGCTGCGCATAACTCTCGACATAGCCTGTTTCATCGTGCGGCGGAAAGAACTTCTCTTCTCGATAGCCTGCGCGATGGACTCCGCGACGAGCGTCGCGTCGAGGTCGGGCTTCTTGACTTCCATAATGTTGATGTGAAGCTGCTTAGTAGCGACGATCTTGCCGAGCTCTTTCTTGAGCTGATCAACGCCCGCGCCCTTCTGTCCGATGATCATACCGGGCTTGGAGGTGTGAATGTTGATAACCACTTTATCCTGGCTACGCTCGATATCTACCTTGGCGATACCGTAAACGTAATATTTCTTCTTGATGAAAGTCCTGATCTTGTTATCTTCGAGGATAAACTTGCCGAAATCTTTCTTGTTGGCGTACCACTGGGTGTTCCATCCGCTGATAACGCCGACTCTCATTCCGTGAGGATTAACTTTCTGTCCCATAAGTTATCTAACCTCCTTAGTATCAAGGATAACCGTGATATGGCTGGTGCGCTTGTTGATCCTGTTGGCTCTGCCCTTGCTTACGGGCTGAACGCGCTTGAGGATCGGACCGCCGTCCGCGTAAATCTCCGCTACGTACAGATCGTTACGCGCGAGATTGTTGTTGTGTTCCGCGTTGGCAGCCGCCGAAGCGATAACTTTGTAAACTATGCCGCTCGCGGCCTTGGGGGTAGCCTTAAGCATACCGAGCGCTTCGTTTACGGACTTTCCTCTGACGGTGTTGAGTACGACTCTTACCTTAGTGGGGGAAATGCGGATATAGTTAGCGTGAGCGCGGGGTCTGAGATCCTTTTCTGCGCGACGCTTTTCGGTTTTTTCTTTCATTCTTTTAGACATAATCCTATCTCCTCAATTATTTCGCGGTAGTCGTCTTGTCGCCGCCGTGTCCCTTGAAGGTACGCGTGGGAGCGAACTCGCCGAGCTTGTGTCCGACCATTTCTTCGGTGCAGTAAACGGGAACGTGCTTGCGTCCGTCGTAAACCGCGATCGTGCATCCGATGAATTCGGGGAATATGGTCGAGGAACGCGACCAGGTCTTGATGACCTTCTTGTCGTTGGTCTCCGCCTGAGCCTTTACTCTGTTAAATAACCTTTCTTCTACGTAAGGTCCTTTCTTTACACTTCTACTCATAATTCACCTCTAATTGATGCGCTTAACGATAAGTTTATCGCTTGCCTTCTTGTGCTTTCTCGTCTTAAAGCCGAGAGCCGGTTTACCCCAAGGAGTAACGGGGCTGGGCATTCCGACGGGGGACTTACCTTCACCACCACCGTGCGGGTGATCGTTGGGGTTCATTACTACGCCGCGGACGGTGGGTTTAACGCCCAAGTGGCGCTTTCTGCCCGCTTTACCGAGCGAAACGAGTTCGTGATCGAGGTTGCCTACCTGTCCTACGGTCGCCTTGCAGTTTTCGAGTACCTTTCTCATTTCTCCCGAAGGAAGTTTGAGCGTAACGTATCCGTCTTCTTTCGCCATGATCTGTGCGAAAGCGCCTGCGGTCTTGACCATCTGCGCGCCGCGTCCCGCGGTAAGTTCTACGTTATGAACGAGAGTACCGAGAGGGATATTGGCGAGCGGAAGGCAGTTGCCTACCTTGATATCCGCGCTTGCGCTCGAAATTACGGTGTCGCCTACGTTGAGTCCGAGGGGAGCGAGAATGTATCTCTTCTCGCCGTCCGCGTAATTGAGAAGCGCGATGTAAGCGGTACGGTTGGGATCGTACTCGATGGTCGCTACCTTTGCGGGAACGTCAAGCTTGTTGCGCTTGAAATCGATGATACGATACTTGATGCGGTTGCCGCCGCCGATATGGCGAACGGTGATCTTTCCGGAATTGTTTCTGCCGCCGGTTCTCTTTACGGTCGAAAGAAGCGACTTTTCGGGTTTTGTCGAAGTGATCTCTTCGAACGAGCTTACAGACTTCTGTCTGGTACCCGGCGTCATGGGCTTGAATCTCTTAATTGCCATTTTCTTTTCTCCTTAATTACGCAAGGTTCTCGTCGAAGAACGCGATCGACTTGCTGTCGGCGGTTAGCGTAACGTACGCTTTCTTGTACTTGGCGGTAAATCCTTCGGATCTGCCCTGTCTCTTGTACTTGCCGTCTACGTTGACTACGTTGACCTTCTCTACCTTAACGCCGTCGAATACTTGTTCTACGGCTGCCTTGACCTGCTTCTTGTTTGCGTTTACGTCAACGATGAAAACGTATTTCTTGTTGGCGATTCCCGCGTAGCATTTTTCGGTAAGCAGGGGCTTCTTTATAATATCGTAAGCGTTCATGCCTTATAAACCTCCTCGATAGTTTCTACGGCGTCCTTGGTAGCGACGAGCTTCTCGTTGGCTACAACGTCGTAAACGTTGATGAGATCGCTGTTGACGGTCGTGACCGAAGGAAGGTTTCTCGCCGCTCTTACTACGTCCGCGTTTTCGTCGGTGACTACGAGAAGAACTCTCTTCTCTGCGCCGAGCGCCTTAAGTATTGCCGCTACTTCCTTGGTCTTGGGAGCGGTAAGCTCGATCTTGTCGAGAACGATAAGTTCGTTTTCGCTTACCTTAGCCGAAAGCGCGCTGCAAAGAGCGGTGACCTTGGACATCTTGTTGACCTTCTGCGAAAAACTCCTGGGCTTGGGTGCGAATACGACTCCGCCGCCCTTCCACTGGGGCGCTCTGATGGAGCCCTGACGCGCTCTGCCGGTGCCTTTCTGTCTCCAGGGTTTGATGCCGCCGCCGCGTACTTCGGTACGGGTAAGAGTGGATTTCGTTCCCTGTCTTGCGTTGTTCTGCTGAGCGACGATCACCTGATGAATGAGCGCTTCTTTGTACTCGAATCCGAATACGCTGTCGTCGAGCTGCATTTCACCTACCGCCGCGCCTTGCTGATTTAATACTTTAATAGTTGGCATTGTGGTTTATCCTCCTACGCGTTGACCTTAACCGTTACGAGTCCGCCCTTAGGTCCGGGAACAGCGCCGCGAACGAGAATCACGTTCTTCTCCGCGTCGACTTTAACAACGGTAAGATTCTTGATGGTTACGTTTTCGTGTCCGTATCTGCCCGCCATGTGCAATCCCTTGATTACCTTGGACGGCGTAGAGTTCGAACCGGTAGAACCGATGCTTCTGTGTACGGGGCCGGTACCGTGCGTCATCTTGAGTCTGTGCTGATTCCATCTCTTGATCGCACCCGTGAATCCGTGTCCCTTGGTCACGCCCGATACGTCAACGACGTCGCCCGCCGCAAACATCTCGCAAGTGATGACCGCGCCTACTTCGTAAGCCGAATCGTATTTGAATTCCTTTACGTACTTCTTGGGCGACACGCCTGCCTTGTCGAAAAGACCTTTTTCGGGTTTGTTCACCTTTCTTTCGGGAACGTCCTCGAATGCGACTACCGTCGCGTCATAACCGTCACGCTCCTGCGTCTTGTTTCTTACGACGGTCATAGGTCCTGCGACGATCACGGTTACGGGAACCGCGATTCCGGTTTCGTCGAATATCTGCGTCATGCCCAGCTTCTTTCCCAATATAGCTTTTTTCATAATCTGTTACCTCCGCATGACTTATAACTTGATCTGAATGTCTACGCCCGCGGGAAGATCGAGTTTCATAAGAGATTCAACCGTCTTCGCCGAAGGACTGTAGATGTCGATAAGTCTCTTGTGCGTACGGATCTCGAACTGCTCTCTCGAATCCTTGTACTTGTGTACCGCGCGCAAGATGGTTACGACTTCCTTCTCCGTGGGAAGCGGAATCGGTCCGCTTACCTTCGTGCCTGTTTTCTTTGCCGTCTCAACGATTCTCGCAGCCGACTGATCGATAAGATCGTGGTCGTACGCTTTGAGCTTGATACGGATCTTTTGACTTGCCATTTTTTTATCCTCCATAAATAGCATTAGCAACCACCCGTTCGTGTGTGTCATTTTTGCGAATTTTTTTGAGCCCTATTTCTAAGGCTCCCGAACTTAAGTTGCCATCGCGGGATTTTCCCGCTGGTCCGCCCGAGTTATCCGAAGCACCAGCAAATTTACTCCGGCAATCTCTGACTTCAACCCTTTTTCGCATAACACGCCATAATTCGCATTATAGCCTGATAAGTATAACAAAATCAAGCGGTAATGTCAAACGTTTTTCGTTGATTTTTACACTTTTTACGTTTTTTTTCACTGCCTCGGGTGTGTCATTTTGTTTTCGCGCGCGCACACGCGTATACGCACGTGTTTTATTTAAAGAAAAAAGCGCAAAATATCGCGTTAGCCTCAATAAAGTACACTATATATGGGATCGCGCGGCAAATCAAGGAGGTTTTGCCCGGCGAAAAAGGCTTTGTGCGGCGAAAAACAAGCGAAAACCGGAAAATAAGCCGCAAAGCGCGGAAAAAGGCATATTCCCGATAGCGGCGGCATAAGATACGGTATGAAAGTTATACTTCGCAGCGACTTTGAGTGCGTATATTCGATAAACGGCGTGATAAGAGAGAACGGCGAGTGGGAGATAGAGGACGGCGTCGTCTACTACGTCACCGTTTTGCCGCTCGACAGCCTTTACGTGCCGTACACCGTCAAGCTCGTGGGAAATAAGATCTGCTCCAACCGCGCTCTTGCCATGAGCGTAAAGACCAAGCGCGATACTTACTTGCTCTTTACCAAGCGGTACGAGTACGTTTTTACGCCGCCCGCGTTCGGCGACAGGAGCGGAATAGTGCCCAAGTTCTTCGCGCTCGTCAAACAAGCCAAGTTTACCGACGCGCGCGCCCTGCTCACTACGTCGCTCTCCGACTCGGTAAGCGACGAGGATCTCGCGGGGTTCTTCGAAAACTACGACTTTATCGCGCGGATAAGCAAGGACGAGTGGCTTCTCGCCTCCAAGTCGGGCGAAGGCGAAATAACGTCCTTCGTCCTCGACGGCGACAAGATCAACGACGTCTTCTCGTAAGACTTGCGGCAAACGAAAATAAAAGCGGACATAAAAAAATTATAGTCGTTTTATTATTTAGCGTTTTAAGCTAAAATCCACACGAAAAAAGCGGGGCTTACGCTCCGCTTTTTTGTTTGTGGAATAATCAGGATCTTGTCCAGGCTTTGACATAATATTTGCTTTTCAGATACGTCGCGGCAATAGAAGGATCAGAAAGAGCACTTGCGGCAAGCGCAGTACCTCCCGCCTTCCATCCGTCGGGATTCTCAAAAGTTACGTTCGTAAGATTACTGCAACCATAGAACGCAAATTCCTCTATACTCGTTACGCTGTCGGGTATCGTGATACTCGTAAGTTTACTGCAATCCCAGAACGCACACTCCCCTATACTCGTTACGCTGTCGGGTATAGTGATACTCGTCAGACTACTGCAATCTCTGAACGTATAATTCCCTATACTCGTTACGCCGGCGGGTATAGTAATACTCGTAAGGCTACTGCAATCGGAGAACGCACCACCTTCTATACTCGTTACGCCG
>CACZPH010000062.1 GCA_902783025.1 uncultured Eubacteriales bacterium
AAATCGCTTATTATGAGATTACTGCTCTTGAGCGCTTTGACTATATAGTCGCGAAATACCGTTTCCACGCGCCGGCGGCTCATTTCGGTAGGCGTGGAAAGGACGAGTTTTTCGCCCTCGATGGAAACGGGCTCCAACGTCTTGATCCATATATCGAAGTCGAGCGTGCGAACCTGCCGCTCGAGTATGTCCACCGCCGCTTCCCACAACTGTTTTACGTCGTCACTCATTGTCTTTCTCCTTCATTTTTTCGGCTACGGCGTAAATCTCCGACTTCGCCGTTTTTCTGTCTTTAGCCACCGCCTTGACGGCTTCTTTTTTGCTCATTCCGCCGCCGATGTACGCGCGTATATGATCTTCGATCGACAGCGAATTGAGTTCGCTCTCCTTCTCCTTCGCTCCCTCGACGACGAGGACGAATTCGCCCTTGTGCGTAAACTCCGGCTTTTCGCCGAGCCGCGCGAAGATCACTTCCTCGTGGAGTTTGCTTATCTCCCTGACTATCGATATTTCGCGCGCGCCCAAGCCCTCGTAAAGAGCCTCGAGATCGCCGTCCACGTCGTGCGGCGGCGAATAAAACACCAAAGTCGCCTCGACAAACGCGTATTTGGCGATAAGTTTGGCTTTTTCGCTCTTTTTGTCAGGCAAAAACCCTACGAAACAAAATCTCGACGTGTCCTTTGCCGACAGCACGAGCGCGTCAATACACGCGCACGGACCGCTGATAACGGTGTACTTAAGATTTCTTTCGGCAAGGCTCTTGATAAGAGTCGAGCCGGGATCGGAAATAAGCGGCATCCCCGCGTCGGATATGAGCGAAACGGTTTTGCCGTCAACGAGCATTTTTATTACTTGTTCGGTGCGTTCCTTTTCGTTGAATTTCTGGTACGAAACGAGCGGTTTATCTATCCCGTAGTACGCCAAAAGCGGGCGTGAGTGCCGCGTGTCCTCGCACAGCACCACGTCGCTCTCTTTGAGCGCCTCGACGGCGCGATAAGTAAATTCGCTTAAGTTCCCTATCGGCGTTGCCACTACGTATAACATCTTAACAATACGTGCGTACCGCACGCTCCTTATTGACCGTGATCCCTTCCTTGCCGCCTTTGATTGCCGCCAGCATGAATAAATGCGGCGTTTTGTCTTCGGTCGGGGTAAGTATCTGAAGGATTTTCGGCTCAATGCCGCGCTTTTTGCACTCGTAGAGAGTTTCGGCAAGGCGCTCCGTCTGGTTGATCAGGTAAAATTTACCGCCGTTTTTGAGTAAATACGCCGCGCAGTCCGCCACTTCGGAAAGCGTTACCGCGACTTCGTAGCGCGAAACAGCTTCGTAATCGCCGCGTTTTTTTGCGCCGCTTTCCGCTTTGCGGTACGGCGGATTGCATACGACTATCGACTGACTCCCGGCGGGCAGATACTTACCGATATTTTGCATCGGCGCGTTTATAACGCGGATCTTATCCTGAAGATCGTTAAGTCTTACGCTCCGCTCGCTCATTTCGGCGACGTCGGACTGGATCTCGACCGCGGTGACCGGAATATTCTTCTTTCCGGCAAGCAGAAGGGAAATGATCCCGCTTCCGCTCCCTAAGTCCACAGCCCTGTCCTTTGCGCCGCCGCTTACGAAATTGGCGAGCTCGACCGCGTCGCAACCGAATCGGAAAAAGTCGGGATTTTGAATGATTTTCAGCCCGTTGTATTGCAAATCGTCGATACGTTCGCCGTTTTTGAGTTCTACGTTCACTCTTGCACCTCGTACTTTATCGAGTAAACGTCGCGAGTTTTGCCGTCGATTTTTATCTCGTCGCTTATCTCTTCGCCGACTACGCAAAGCACCTTGTTTCCCCGGCAAACGAGCGGAATAAAATCGCGCTTGCGGAGCGGTATTCTCAGGTCGATAAAGTATTCCTTAAGTTTTTTTTCGCCGCCCTTGTAAGGTCTGAAAACGTCTCCGTCGCGGCGGAATCTCACTACCGCGCCTTGCGGGATCTTGTTTAAGTCGAAAGCGCATACGCCTTTGGCAAAGTCCCCGTCGTAAGGCGCTACCGAGATACAGCCGTCCGCAAAAGGCGTGAAGCCGGGCGCAAAATCAATTTCGTCGTCCGTCTTGTCCTTCGCCTTGTAAAACGCTATTCTGCCGTACTCGACCGCCGCTTCGAAGCCGTGCGGAAGGCTTACCCTGTCGCCGTTATTACCGGACCGAGCCGCCTTGAGTATTGCGTCGACGTGCTTTTTTTCCGCGTCTTCCGTTATTCCCGCCGCTTTAAGCGCGCGATAAACCAATTCGCCGCCTATGCTCGAAGTCGCGTCCGCGACGGAAACCGTGACAGCGCCGTCGCTTTCGGAGATTTTGTCCGAAAAAACGCGGGACAGATATTCTTCGGTTTCTTGCGCGCTGTCCGAGAGGCGCAAAAGCGAATCGGGCGAATATCTTTCGCGAATAAGCGGAAGAACTTTGCGCCTGATAAAGTTGCGGTCGTACTTTACGTCGAAATTTGTCGAATCGACGCGGTACTCTATGCCATTAGCCTTGGCGTATTCTTCTATTTCGGCGCGGGAAGTATCGAGAAGGGGGCGGATAACTTTGCCGTCCGCTACCTTCATGCCGACGAGCCCGCCGAGCGAACAGCCGCGCAATATATGCATCAATACGCTCTCTATGCGATCGTCGCGATTATGCGCGAGCAGTATGCAGTCGGCTTCGCCGCGCTCGACGTAACCGAAAAACGTTTCGCGCCTGTATATCCGCGCTTCGGTCTCTTCGCTGCGCTTGTTTTGCCTTGCAAGCGACGGAATATCCGCGTGAAAAACGTCGCAACGTACTCCGTTTTTTTCGCAAAAATCCGCCACGAAACGCGCGTCGTTTTCCGCCTCTTCGCCGCGTATTCCGTGCTCGATATGCACTACGCGAACGTTTTCGCGCGGCAAAACGCCGAGAGTAATACTAAGAAGCGTCATCGAATCGACTCCGCCGCTTACTCCTATTATTACGCGCTTATCCAAGGCGTATTTTTCGATTATTTCGCGCGCTTGCATATTATTCTCCGTTTTACGACAAAAGGCGGCTGCGTTTACCGCATCTTTTTATTATAAACGAGCGCGCCTTTGTTGTCAAGTGATTTGATTTTTTATCGGTTTTATTTCTCTTTTACGACGATTTCGCAGTCGGTGGGTCTGACGGGGTTGTCGATTATCACTTCGCCGACGGAATCCGCGACTATTTTTCCGCTCATCGGATTCTTTATCGACAAAATGCGGCCGTTTACGACGGCGTTTACAGACGAGCATTCGAAAGAAAGGTCCGTATCGTCCATCGTGCAGTCGATAAGCGTAAGGTTTGTGCAATAACAAAACGGCTGCGTGCCCGAGATCTTGCAGTTTTTGAGCGTGAGCGAGTCGGAGTACCACGCGAGATACTCTCCCTTGACCACGCAGTTTTCGACGTAAACGTTCTTACAATGCCAGAAGGCGTCCTTCGTGTCGAGCACGCTGTCGCGTATAACGAGATTTTCGTTGTACTGGAACGAATACTTGCCCTTGAATTTCACCTTATCGAGCGTTACGTTTTTCGACATAAACATAAAGTACATCGATTCGAGTTCGCTGTCGCGTATCTCGACGTTTTCGCACCGCCAACCGAACTCGTCGGAGTGCGCGTAAACGTCTTTGATTTTGATATTTTTGCACTCTCTGAGCGCTTTTACGCCCAAAATCCGCGTGTTTTCTATCACGCCGTTTTCGTCGTACCACAGCGGCGCGCGGGTCGTGTCGGCAAGCGAGCTGTTTCGCAGTGAAAAGTCGGTATCGTGCCACAGCGGATAACGCAAAACGAATCTGCAATCCTCCACGTCGATTCTCTTGCACTCTTTGAGACACGATTCGCCGTCGGCGGGACCTGAAAATTCGCAGTTTCTGACTATTGCGTCGCAAGTATTGTAAAGCGCGCGCTCTTGGTCCGTCGTAATATCCTTGATGATTTGCTTTTCCATTATTTTAAGCTTCTCCCGAAATTCCTGAGTCGTTCGAAATTTTTCTCGTTTTTCTGATCGAAGCCGTTGAAGGTAAATTCGCCTTCCGCTTTGCCTCCGAAATAGTTTACTATCGACTCGAACTGCGAGATCGGCGCGTCGTAAACGTCGGGCGAACCGGACGAGAGTATGAGCGCGTATTTCTTCTGTTTGAGTTTGTGCGGCGCGTAAAAACGCGTAATAGCCGACTGCATCTGACCGGTAAACGACCAGTAATGCACCGCCGAGGCTATGACCACCATATCCGCCGTCTCCAACGCCTCGTAAATCTTATTCATGTCGTCGTTTTGGACGCATTTGCCGGCGCCCTTGCCGTGGCAGTATTCGCACGCAAGGCACGCGCCTATCTTCATTTTGCCGACGTTAAGCGTTTCCGTCTCGTGTCCCGCCTGCCGGGCGCCTTCGCAAAAAGCCTCGCAAAGCGCCGCCGTATTGCCATTGAGTCTTGGACTGCCGTTAAGAACTAAAATCTTCATGTTTATTCTCCTTGTTTCGTTGGTATCTCGTCCGCTTCGAGCGAACATTTGTGCTCGTCGCAAGCGTGAATGCTCTCCGTT
>CACZPH010000063.1 GCA_902783025.1 uncultured Eubacteriales bacterium
CCACGCGTATTTCAATATCGGCGGACAGGATACTATTTTAGGTCACGAACTCATGATCCGTTCGCACCTTATGACTCCGGTGGACGACGAACTTATCCCCCACGGCGAATACATGGAGATCGACGACACGCCGTACAGCTTTTACGACGGAAAACTGCTGGGCAAGGATATGTTTTCCAAGGACCATATGATCGCGCTTTGCCACGGCTACGACTTCAACTATTGCATCGACCGCAAAGGCGACGGACTCGAGCATTTCGCGTACGTTTACGACAAGGAAAGCGGCAGAAGAATGGACTGCTATACGACTCTTCCGGGCGTTCAGCTTTACACCTCCAACGTTATGCATCTTATGGGCAAGAAAGAATACGGCAATCATTGCGCGCTTTGTCTGGAAACGCAAGGCTATCCCAACTCTCCCAACTGCCCCGAGTACCCCTCGACCGTGCTCAAGGCGGGCGAAGAGTACAAGGAGACCACCGTTTATAAGTTCTCTATCAAATAACCGTCTTTTAAGGAAAGGACAATGAGCAAAAAAGGTATTTTCTCAATATTCGTCGCGTTTATCATCGCCGCGGCGGCGGCCGGTTGCGCGCCTAGCGCAAAAACGACCGAACCCGACGCCGTAACAGAGGTAAGACAGTTCGAGTTTTACAAGCGTTACGACGATACGTATTTCGTTAAAGGCTGCGCGCCGGAAGAATACGAAGGCGGCGACGAACTCGTAATTCCGTCCGAGCACGAGGGCAAACCCGTGTCCGGAATTTTCAAGAACGGTTTTAAGGGGTACCCGATCAAAAGCGTTGTCATTCCCGATTCGATCGTTACCATTGAAGAAAAAGCCTTTATGGATTGCGCCGCTTTAGAAAGCGTCGATCTTCCCACGTCGGTAAAGACTCTGGGATTCAGCGTATTCGCCAACTGCTCGGCGCTTAACGGTATCGACCTTACGTTCGTTACCGATATAGGATCGACGTGCTTTTACAACTGCGCGGCGCTCAGAGATGTATATTTGTCGACCGCTCTCAATTCGTACAACTTCGATATGTTTTCGGGATGCTACAATATCGAATACAACGAATACTCCGGCGGCAGATACTTAGGTACGAGAACGGACGGCTACGCGTATCTGGTAGACGCGACGGACGAGGACGGATCGTTTACGATAAGTCCCAACGCCAAAGTCATATTCGAGAGCGCGTTTTCCGGGATCGCCGCAACCGACGAAGTTATAATTCCCTCGTCGGTAAGGTTTATCGGCGCGAGCGCTTTTATGGGTTCGTCGTTTAAGAGAGTGACTTTCGCGAGCGCGTCGGGCTGGAAACTCATGCCTTTCGGCATACCGCAGGGCAACGACCTTGATCTGAGCGATCCGGCGCAAAACGCGGTTATGCTGAAGTTCGACTACTACAAATACCCGCTCGGCAAAATTTGACGGCAAAAGGCGGCTGAAAAGCCCCGGATATTTATAGTATATTTAATAAAAATAATAAAAGCGTCTTGACAAAATCGGCGCGCGGCATTATAATTGAAAAATATTATAATGCCTTTTTTGTAAAATGAACGAAACTATGAAACAAAGAGGAGCGAACGCCTCCGTCATAAGAGAAATTTTCGAGTACGCCAAGATCCGCAAGTCCCAAGTCGGCGAGGACGGGGTGTACGATTTCAGCATAGGCAATCCGTCCGTGCCGCCGCCCGTCGCGGTCACCGAAACGCTTAAGGAGCTTGTCTGTGACGAAAAGATCCACGGTTATACCGCAAGCGCCGGCGATCCTTCGGTAAGGCGCGCGATAGCGGAATATATCAACGCCGAGTACGGCGCCGACGAGCGCGCGGAGCGGATATATATGACTTGCGGCGCGGCGGCTTCTTTGGCAATAACCCTTCGCGCACTGTGCAACGAAGGCGACGAGGTCATAGTGTTTGCGCCGTATTTCCCCGAATACGCCGTGTTCATCGAAGCGGCGGGCGCGAAATGCGTGGCGGCAAAACCCGACCTTAAGACTTTCGAGCCGGATTTAGACGATCTGCGCGCTAAAATCACCGGTAAAACGCGCGCCGTTATTATCAATTCGCCCAACAATCCCACGGGAGTGGTTTATTCGGAGAAGACGATCCGCGCTATAGCGAGCGTTTTGAGAGAAAGATCCGCCGAGTACGGCGACGTTTACCTTATTTCGGACGAGCCGTATCGCGAACTCGTGTACGACGGCGCGAAAACGGTATACGTTCCCGCGTATTACGACAAGACGGTAGTATGCTATTCGTTCAGCAAATCGCTTTCGCTTCCGGGCGAAAGAATAGGATATATCGACGTTACGAGCGGATGTTCCGACGACGTATTTTACGCCGTGTGCGGCGCGGGCAGAAGCCTCGGTTACGTCTGCGCGCCCGCTTTGTTCCAATTTTTGGCGGCGCGAGTTATCGGAATGACGAGCGACCTGAGCGTTTACGAACGCAACCGTCGCGCTCTTTACGCCGCGCTGACGGGTTACGGCTACGAAGTCGCGGAGAGCAAAGGAGCGTTTTATTTGTTCGTAAAGTCTCCGTCCGGCGACGCGCGGGAATTTTACGAACGCGCGAAAAAACACGACGTATTTATCGTTCCGTCGGACAGTTTCGGTTTGGGCGGTTACGCGAGAGTCGCGTATTGCGTAAGCGAAAAGCAGGTGGCGGACAGCCTTCCGGCGTTTAGGAAAATAATCGAAGAATACGGAGAAAGAAATGGACGAACTCAATAAGGCAAGACAGACGATCAACGAAGTCGACCGTAAGATAGCCGAGCTTTTCGAAGAGCGCATGAAGGCGTGCGCGGAAGTGGCGGAATACAAGAAAGAACGCGGTCTTCCGATACTCGACAAGCGCCGCGAAGACGAGGTCGTGGCGCGTAATTGCGCGTATATACGGGACGACGTTATCCGTGAGTATTACGCCGATTATCTTCGCAAAACCATGGCGGTTTCGCGCGCGTACCAAAGCAGGCTCGTAAACGGCGTAAAAGTCGCGTACAGCGGCATTGTGGGCGCTTTTGCTCACATAGCGGCGATGCGTGCGTATCCGGAAGGCGAATACGTGCCGTATCCGGACTTTGCCTCTGCGTACGGGGCGGTGGAGAAAGGCGAATGCGATTATGCGGTATTGCCTATCGAAAACAGTTTCGCGGGCGATGTGGGCACGGTAATGGATCTTATGTTTTCGGGATCTCTTTACGTCAACCGTATGCTCGAACTTCCCGTCGAGCATTGTCTGCTCGGCGCGGCGGGCGCTACGAAAGAGAGCGTAAAGCGCGTTTTTTCGCATCCGCAGGCGCTGAATCAATGCGCGGGCTACATCGCGAAAAACGGCTTTGAAGAGGTCGAATTTCCCAATACCGCGGTGGCGGCGAGATCCGTTGCCGAAAGAGGCGACGTTTCGATAGCGGCGATAGCGTCCGAAGAAACGGCGGCCATATACGGACTTACGGTACTTGAGCGCCGCATAAATTCGGCGGCGAACAACACTACGCGTTTCGCCGTTTTCTCCCGCGTTAAGTCTGACGGGCGCTCGAAGAGCAAAATGGGCGAACATTTCATTTTGGTCTTCACGGTAAAGAACGAAGCGGGCGCGCTCGCCAAAACCCTCGACATAATCGGCGCGCACGGATACAATATGCGCACTCTTCGCAGCAGACCGATGAAAGAACTTATCTGGAATTACTATTTCTTTATCGAGGCGCAGGGCGACATCAATTCCGAAGACGGCAAAGATATGCTTATTCAGCTTTCCGCCACGTGCGACAGGCTCAAGCTCGTCGGAACGTACGAGCAGAGCGAAAAGGAGTAATTATGATAATTCCCGTACGAGGCGAAGGAATAAATTACGATATCGCGGTAAAGCGCGGCGCGATCGAGAGCGTCGGCGAAGAGTTTTCGCTGTCGCGCAAGGTTCTTGTCGTTACCGACGACGGAGTACCTCAAGAGTACGCTAAGCAAGTACTCAAGGCTTCCGGAAACGGATTTCTCGTCACGATAAAAAGCGGCGAAGAAAACAAAAACTTCGATCAGTATCGCGTCGTAATGGAAGAACTGTGCCGCAATGCCTTTACGCGCACGGACTGCGTGGTCGCGGTAGGCGGCGGAGTGGTCGGCGATCTCGCGGGCTTTTGCGCGGCGACGTATATGCGCGGAATAGACTTTTACAACGTTCCCACCACGCTTCTTTCTCAGCTCGACTCGTCCGTAGGCGGCAAAACCGCTATCGACTTTATGGGATACAAGAACTGCGTGGGCGCTTTCTACCAGCCCAAGAAGGTCCTTATCGACCCCGACGTACTCGACACGCTTTGCGACAGGCAGTTTTATTCGGGGCTCGTCGAAGCCGTCAAAATGGCGGCGACGCACGACGAAAACTTGTTTGATTTCATCTCGGACAGCGACGACGTAAGGCGCGACGCGGAGGAAATAATCACCCGCGCGGTAAAAATAAAGTGCGACGTCGTCGAGCGCGATCCGACGGAAAAGGGCGAGCGCAAAGTCCTCAATTTCGGTCATACGATAGGTCACGCGATAGAAAGTCTCTCGATGCCCGCGTTACTTCACGGCGAATGCGTGGGTCTGGGAATGCTTGCGGTAAGCGGCGGCGAAGTGCGCGAAAAAATAGCGCGCGCGCTTACCAAGTACGGACTTCCCGTCTTATACGATCTTGACGAGCGCAAAATCATCGATTTTATTCGCCACGACAAGAAGGCGAGCGGAGACGAAATAAGCCTCGTTACGGTGCCGTCGATCGGCTCGTACGAGATCAGGAAAGTAAAAATCGACAGTCTTTTCGACACAAGGAGCAGGTAATGAAAAATTCGTTCGGACAAAGCATAACCGTCACCCTTTTCGGCGAAAGTCATTCGCCGTATATAGGCGCGGTGGTCGATTCGTTCGCTCCCGGCGTCATAGTCGACGAAGAAGTAATACGCGCCGCGCTCAATAAACGCAGACCGCGAGGCGCAGGCGAAACGCAAAGAAGAGAAAGCGACGAATTCAGAATAGTCAGCGGAGCAGTCGGCGGTCGTACCACCGGCACGCCGCTGTGTTTGCTTATCCCTAATACCGACGTAAAAAGCGAAGATTACGAGAGTTTTTCTTCTCTTGCCCGCCCCTCGCACGCCGATTTTACCGCCGAGGCGAAATATCACGGATTTCAGGACAAGCGCGGCGGAGGGCATTTTTCGGGCAGGCTTACGGCGGCGCTCGTAGCCGTAGGCGCGATAGCGCGGCAAATGCTCGGGCAAAAAGGCGTGTACTTAGGCACGCACGTATTGAGTCTGGGCGGAGTGCGCGACGTAAAATTCACCGACGCGGAGCGCGAAGTAAAGGATATCGCTTCAATGGATTTTCCGGTGCTTTCGCCGGTTGAGGACGAAATGCTGTCCCGCGTCGAAGAGGCGAGAAAAGACGGCGACAGCGTGGGCGGCGTTACCGAAACCGCGATCGTGGGCTTGGAGCCGGGCTTGGGAGAACCGTGGTTCGACTCTATAGAAAGCGTACTTTCGCACGCGCTGTTTTCGATAGGCGGGATTAAGGGCGTACAGTTCGGCGCGGGTTTTGCGTTCGGCGAAATGAACGGAAGCGAAGCGAACGACGCTTTTTACGTAGACGGCGGAAAAATAAAGACGAAAACCAACAACAACGGCGGCATAAACGGCGGCATCACAAACGGTATGCCGATAATCTTTTCCTGCGCGGTAAAACCCACTCCGAGCATAAGCAAGGAACAGGACACCGTCGATTACGTAAAGGGCGAAAACGCCCGGATGAGGATAAGCGGCAGACACGATCCGGCGATAATCAGGCGCGTTTGTCCGGTAATAGACGCGGTTTGCGCGCTCACGATAGCGGATATGCTTGCCGCGCGTTACGGCACGGATTACTTTTGCGGAGCGAAAAAATGATTTACGGACTAATCGGCGAGAAGCTGGCGCACTCGTTTTCCAAAGTAATTCACGACATGATAGGCGGTTACGAGTACGAACTGAAGGAAATACCGCCTCAAGAACTCGACGGCTTTATGAAAGCCAAGGATTTTAGGGCGATCAACGTGACTATTCCGTACAAGGAAAAAGTCATACCGTATCTCGATTTCGTGTCCGATCAGGCGCGCGCGATAGGCGCGGTAAATACGATAGTCAACGACCGCGGCACGCTTTACGGATACAATACCGACTATTTCGGACTGAAGGCGCTGTTTGCGACCACGGGCGTAAGCGCGGCGGGCAAAACCGTCGTTATTCTCGGATCCGGCGGCACGGCGAAGACCGCGCGCGCGGTGTTTGCGGACCTGGGAGCGGGCAAAGTCCTTATCGTTTCGCGAACGCCGACGGGCGATTATATCTCGTACGACGAGGCGAAAACGGTTTACTCCGGCGCCGAGATTTTAGTCAACACCACGCCGTGCGGAATGTATCCGCGTTCTGCCGAAACGCCGATAGAATTATCCGCCTTTACGCGGCTTGAGTGCTTGCTGGACGTCATTTACAATCCGCTTTGCACGCGTCTGATGCGCGAAGCGGCAAGACGGGGCGTTATTGCGAAGAGCGGTCTGTATATGCTGGTCGCCCAAGGCGTGATAGCGAGCGGGCTTTTTTTCGGCAAAGCGCCCAAAACCGAACAAATCGACGCCGTTTACGAACGGATCGTAAGGCTCAAGCGCAACGTTGTGCTTACCGGAATGCCGGGCGCCGGCAAATCGACCGTAGGCAAAATTCTCGCCGCGTCTTTAAGGCGCGAACTTATCGACACCGACGACGAAATAGTCGGACGTATCGGAATGCCGATAGCGGAATTTTTTAAGACGCGCGGCGAAAAGGAATTCCGCAAGATAGAATCCGAGGTTATCGTCGAAGCGTCCGCCAAAAACGGCGTGATCATAGCCACGGGCGGCGGAGCGGTTCTTGACGAAAAGAATATAGACGAGCTTAAGAGCAACGGCACGATTTACTTTGTGGACCGACCTTTGGATCTTATCCGTCCGACTTCGTCGCGGCCGCTGTCGATGGACAGAGAGGCGCTGAAGAAGCGTTACGAAGAGCGCTACCCGATTTACCTTGCGACGGCGGACAAAAGAATAGAATCCGACGGAAACTCCGCGAAAGTCGCCGAAGCCATCAAAGGAGATTTTGTATGAAAATTCTCGTTATAAACGGACCGAATATCAATCTTTTGGGGATCCGCGAACCCGCCGTTTACGGCAGGGAATCTTACCATGATTTATGCAAACTCGTTACCGACCGCGGCAAAGAACTCGGCGCTCAAGTCGAGATATATCAATCCAACCATGAAGGAGCGCTCGTCGATAAGATCCAGAAGGCGTATTACGACGAAGTCGACGGTATCGTCATCAATCCCGGCGCATATACGCATACGTCGATAGCTATTCTCGACGCGCTCAAAGCCGTCGGGATACCGACGGTCGAGGTGCATATTTCGGCGGTTGACAAGAGAGAAGGGTACAGACAGATCAGTTACGTAAGAGAATACGCCTTAGCTACCGTATCGGGCAAAGGTATCGGCGGCTACGTCGAGGCGATGGACATACTGATCAAGGAGTTAAAATGCGGGCGATAATAGAAAAAAGCAACCTTACCGGCGAGGTGAACGCTCCGCCGTCCAAGTCTTACGCGCACAGACTACTTATCTGCGCGGCTTTGGCGAAAGGCAGGAGCGTGATACGCAATATAGCGCGTTCGGCAGACATCGACGCCACGGCGAAATGCGTCCGCGCGCTCGGCGCGAGGGCGGAACTCGACGGCAAAGCGGCGATAGTACACGGCGCGGATTTTTCGGGCGGTTTCGATTTTGATTGCGGCGAAAGCGGCAGTACGTTGAGATTTTTTATTCCCATAGCGCTCTCTTGCGCGGACGAAGCGGTTTTCCGCTGTTCGCCGCGGCTTATTGCGCGGGGAATAGGCGTGTACGTCGAATCGCTCAAAGACACCGTATTTTCTTTTACAGACGATACGATAACGGCAAAGGGCGGATTGAAGGCGGGAAAATACGTCGTCAAGGGTAACGTCAGCAGTCAGTTTATAAGCGGATTGCTGTTCGCTTTGCCGCTTCTTGAAGGCGATAGCGAAATAGAAATAATCCCGCCTCTTGAGAGCGAACCGTACGTCAATATGACTATCTCCGCGCTCGCGGCTTTCGGCGTAAAGGCGGAGCGCAGCGGCTATACGATAAGCGTAAAAGGCGGTCAAGAGTACCTTTCGCGCACGGTGACGACCGAAGGCGACTGGTCGAACGCGGCGTTTCTCGATTTTTTCAATCGCGTAGGCGGTTCCGTTTCGGTCGGCGGGCTTGACGAAAACAGCGAGCAGGGAGATAAGGCTTACCGCAAATTTTTCGAACTTCTTTCTCTCTTTACCCCCACGATAGACTTAAGGGACAACCCCGATCTCGCGCCTATCCTGACGGTACTTGCCGCTCTCAAATCCGGCGCGACGTTTACCTCGACGGCGCGGCTTAAGATCAAGGAGAGCGATCGGGCGGCGGTCATGCGCGACGAACTCAAGGCTTTCGGCGCCGAAATCGAGGTAAAAGAAGATTCGTTTACGGTTTATCCGTCCGTTCTTCACGCGCCGACGCGCACGCTTAACGGGCACAACGATCACAGAGTGGTTATGGCGCTCGCTTGCTTATGCACGCTTTACGGCGGAACGATAGACGGCGCGGAAGCGGTAAGCAAAAGTTATCCGGACTTTTTCGACGTATTACGCAAACTCGGCGCTCAAGTCGAGCTTAAGGAGTAAATTTTGGACAAAAACGCAAAAATTCTTATCGTAGGGCTCGGTCTTATCGGCGGCAGTTACGCGCAGGCGCTTACGGATCTCGGATTCGAAGTCGGCGCTATCACGCGGAGCCGGAGCAGTATCGATTACGCTCTTGGCAAAGGCATGATAGCGAGCGGCACGACGGAGGTAAAAAGCGAATACGTATCGCGTTTTGACATAGTTGTGTTCGCGCTGTATCCGCACGTGTTTGTCAAGTGGATAGAGGACTACCGCGATTATTTCAAAAAAGGCGCTCTTCTTACCGACGTTACCGGAGTCAAGCGCTCGGTAGTGTACGAGGTGCAGAAAATACTTACGGGCTGTCCGGTCGAATTTATCGGCGCTCACCCGATGGCGGGCAGAGAGGTTTACGGCGTGCGCAACGCCGACAAGCGCATTTTTAACGGCGCCAACTATATCGTAACGCCCACCCCCGCCAACACGCGCGAGGCGGTGGAGAAGTGCAAGGATTTGGGCAGGACTCTGGGCTTTGCGCGTATCAGCGAACTCAGCCCGGAAGAGCACGACGAAATGATAGGGTTTTTGTCCCAGCTTACTCATTGCATAGCGGTAACGCTGATGACGAGCAAGGAATCCCGCCACCTCGTCGACTATACGGGCGATTCGTTCCGCGACCTTACCCGCATAGCGAAAATAAACGAAGATATGTGGACGGAACTGTTTTTGCTCAACCGCGACGAACTTTTGAGCCAGATGGAACTTTTCGAAAAGCAGTTCGACAGACTCAAGACGGCTATCAGAGACGGCGACGAAGACGTAATGAAAGAAATGATGCGGCTCTCGACCGAGAGAAGACGATACTTTGACAAACCCGCCGACAAGGAGTAACTACTATGAATATGGAATTTAAGCGCAAACTTCCCATACCTCAGGAAGTCAAAGCGATGTATCCGCTCAGCGAAGACTGCGCGGAGAAAAAAGCGCGAAACGACGAGGAAATACAGGCGATTTTTACGGGAAAATCCGACAAACTTCTGCTCGTGATAGGTCCGTGTTCGGCGGACAGGGAAGACGCGGTGCTCGATTATATTTCGCGTCTTGCCTCTATCCGCGAGAAAGTAAGGGATAAGATCGTGATCGTGCCGCGCATTTACACGAATAAGCCCCGCACCACCGGAGCGGGTTACAAAGGCATGCTGCACCAGCCCGATCCCAACGCCGATCCCGATATGCTCAAGGGAATAATAGCGATACGAAAACTTCATATCCGCGCGCTCGAAGAGTACGGATTTTCGTGCGCGGACGAAATGCTGTATCCCGAAAATCACAGGTATCTTTCCGACGTGCTCTCGTACGTCGCGGTCGGAGCGAGATCGGTGGAAAACCAACAGCATCGTCTTACGGCGAGCGGGCTCAACATACCGGTAGGTATGAAAAACCCGACCGGCGGAGATATTTCCGTTATGATGAATTCGATCACGGCGGCTCAGAGCGGTCATACCTTTTTGTATCGCGGTTGGGAAGTCAAGAGCAAAGGCAATCCGCTCGCTCACGCCATACTTCGAGGCTTTGTCGACAGGCTCGGACATTCGTCGCCCAACTACCACTACGAAGATCTCAGCGAGCTTGCCGACATCTACGAAAAGAGCGGACTTGCCAATCCAGCGGTCATCGTGGACACAAACCACTCCAATTCGGGCAAAAAGTACCTCGAGCAGGTGCGCATAGCGAAAGAGGTCCTGCACAGCACGCGCCACAGCGAGCAGGTAAACAAACTCGTCAAAGGACTTATGATCGAGTCGTACATAGAAGACGGCTGTCAGAAAGTCGGCGAAGGCGTATACGGCAAGTCGATCACCGATCCTTGCCTGGGGTGGGAGAAGACCGAAAGGCTCATTTTCGATCTCGCGTCGCTCAGAACATAAAGCAAACGCGTTACGAACCGGAGAAGGAACGTAACGCGCTTTTTGTATTCGATAATCGGTTATTTACGCAAAAAAGCGAGCGGGCGACGCGGCTAAACGACGGGTTTTTCGCCGCCGAAAAGCCTTCGGATCTCTCCGTCGACGTTGCCGGCGCCCACGTAGGCGATCGCGCCGAACTTAACGCTCAGCGCTTTCGCTCTTTCGTTGAGCGAGGCGAGCGCGGTAAGCTCGACTTCGGTCTTTCGTTTCAGCGCGCGGTACAGTTCGTCGCCGTCCGCGCCGTTTTCTCTCGCCGCGTAAGTGGGCAGGAGCAGCACGAGATCCGCCTTCGAGAGCGCTTTTACAAAGCCGCCGAGCATGCTTTTAGTACGCGAAAAAGTGTGCGGCTGGAACGCGACGCATACCGATTCGTATTGAGATTTGAGCAGGACGAGTTCGCTTTCGATCTCTTTGGGGTGGTGCGCGTAGTCGGAATAAAACGCGCACGCGCCTATTTTGCCGACGTATTCGTTACGCCGCGGAACTCCGCAAAACGAAGCGAGCCGAGCCGCCGTTTCGCCCGCTCCGAGCCCGTAGCAAAGCGCCGCCACTACCGCGGCGAGAGCGTCGTACAGGTAATGCCGACCTTTAAGATTGAGAGAAAACTCTCCCATATTCACGCCGCGATAGCCGACCGCGAATTTGTAGCCGCTCGGAGTAAAAGCGGTGATCTCGGCGCGCATTTCTCCGGAGTTGAAGCCGTAGCTGACGACGTTTTTTCTCTTCAGTAAGTAAGCCGAATTTTCGTCGTCGGCGTTGACGAAACACAGTTTGCTTTGAGCGCAGAAGTCGCCGTACGCCCGCTTGACGTCCGAAAGAGAAGAGTAGCAGTCCGGGTGATCGAAATCAACGTTGGTGATTACGTTGAAATCCGGTTTTAAGTACAGAAAATTGCGCATATATTCGCAAGCTTCCGTTACGAGTATTTTCTTTTCGGGCGGAGCGAGTAATTTTACCGTACCGCCCACGTTGAGCGCCGGGCGGCGCGAAGAAAGCAAAGCGTACAATATCGCGGTGGTAGTCGTTTTGCCGTGACAGCCGCAAACGGCGAAGACCGTTTCGTAATCTTCGCTGATCCTGCCGAGATATTCGGCGCGGGAAAGGGTAGGCAAACCGAGTTTTCGGGCGCAAACGAGTTCGACGTTGTCCGGCTTTATCGCCGAGGAATAAACCACGAGATCCGCGCCGATTACGTTTTTCGCGTCGTGGCCGCCGGTTTTTTCGTCCGAACCCGTCACTTCATGCCCTTCCGTCCTCGCCAAAGCGGCGAGATTTGACATACTCGAGCCCATTATTCCGATAAAGTGTATTCTCATACGAGTATTCTATGCGGCTTTTTCGCCGGGGTTTACCGACAGGCGAGAGCCAAAGCGATGAGTTTGCCTTCTTTTTCGGCGACGGAAAGGCTCTCTTTGGTAACGGAGTCGCCTTTTTTCAAGACGGCGGAGCCGAGAACGAAGTCGGAAGTCAGAGTTTTGCCTTCGAGAAAAGAATACATCGATTTTTTTTCGCCGAGCGGAGAGGGAACGCTTACGCCCACCGTCACGTTTTCCGCGTCGTTTTTCGGAGCGCGCGGAAGGCGCGGAAAAGACGGCGCGAGATTCATTTTTTTGCCCGTAAGATTGACGACGGCGAATTCGCCGAGCGAAACTACTTGCGACGGCGCGAAAACGGCTTTAGGCGTGATGAGTTTTGCGACCGCGGTTTTTTGCGTTTCGATCTCGTTGATGGTTCCCAGGTCGTTGCCGTCGGTATCCACCGCTTTCAGACCGAGCGCTTCGACAAGAGCCGGAGCCGCTGCGGTCAGGCACGCGGAGTTTTTGACGGTCACGGCGGTGGGGGACACCGAATGCACTTTGGCGAGCGGACAGTATTTTACGGGCACGTCGCCTTTTTTGATCACTTCGATTTTCAGCGCTCCGGCGCGGCGCAAGTCGTGCGAGAGCAAAATCCCGGTCACAACGCCTTCGGTCGACGCGGAGTATAACGATAACAGCGGTTTTCCGCTCATTTGCGATAGTTTCATTGCGTTCGTCTCCTTTTGTTCGATAGGTATGCGCGCTTGAGGCAAAATATACCGGAATTATACGCAATAGCCTTGACAAAAAAAACTTTTTGGGCTAAAATCATATTGCAAAAATAGGTAAATACTACCTACGGAGGTATAATATGAAGATCACATCGGATATGACCATTGCTCAGGTTATGCGGCTCAACCCCGAAATAGCGCCGGTATTTTTCGAATTCGGAATGCATTGTCTTTCCTGCCCGGTAGCGAGCGCGGAGAGTCTTGAGGAAGCGGCGGAAGTTCACGGTATCGACGTCGACGAAATGCTCGTTAAGCTCAACGAATTCAACGACGCTCATCCCTACGAGGAGAAATGAAACTTATAGTAGGACTCGGAAATTACGGCGACGAGTACGCGCGTACTTTCCACAATATGGGGTTTTCGGCAGTAAGCAGACTTGCCGAAAAGCTCGGCGTGAGCATAACGAAACGCAACTGCGACGCGCTTATCGGAGAAATCAACCTGAGCGGCGAAAAAGTAATACTCGCTTTGCCGCAGACGTATATGAATTTGTCCGGTGACGCGGTCGTTAAGTTGCTCGCTTACTACAAGCTCACGGCTCGGGATATGCTCGTTATTTACGACGACGTCGATTTGCCCGCGGCAACGCTCAGGATACGCAAAAACGGCAGCGCCGGGACTCACAACGGTATGCGCGATATCGTCGCAAAGATCGGCACGCAGGATTTTCCCCGGGTAAGAATAGGCATAGGCAAGCCGCCCGCTTACGTTCCGCTTGCGGATTACGTTTTGTCCGTCGTGCCGCAGAATATGCGCGAGGCGTTTGACAAAGCTTTCGACGAAGCGAGCGAAGCGGCGCTTAAATTTACAGACGGAAAACTTTTTACTTGAATTTACCTGAATTTGAATTTACACAGCAGTCGGCTTTTTCGAAAGCCCTCGCGGACTACCGGGATAAAAAATTTATCTCGGTATTCGGCGTACGCAGATTCGCTAAAGTTCTTCTCGCTCTCGACCGTCCGCGCACGGCGGTAATATGTTCGGACGTATCGGAGGCGCGCGCGTTTTACGACTCCTTGCTTTCTTGCGGAGCGAAAGCGGCGTACCTTCCGCCCAAAGAAGACGTTATGCTTTACGCTCCCGTAAAGTCCGGCGAGAACATTATCGGTAGACTCAAGGCTTTTTACGAGTTTTCGAGCGGAGAGGCGGAGTATCTGGTAGCGAGCGCGAGCGCGCTCGTCGACCTTTATCCGGACCCCCGCGAATACTCGGAGCGCGTAACGGTCGTAGACAAAAATTCCGATTACGATCTTTACGCCATTGTGCGCGCGCTTGCGGGCGCGGGTTATCAGCGCGTCGAACAAGTGAGCGATTACGGGCAGTTTTCGTTGCGCGGCGACATACTCGACGTGTACTCGCCGTTTTATTCTTCGCCCGTAAGAATAGAATTTTTCGGAGATACCGCTGATAAGATAACTCTTTTCGACGCGGACACGCAGCTCTCGAACGGCGAACTCGATCGGGCAAGCATACCGCCTTTTGCCGAAATTTTCGGCTTTACAGAAGACGTCGCGAGCAGGCTCAAAGGCGATTTTTACCCGAAACTCGGTCCCGACGAAGCGGCACGGCGCGATGAAATAATTTCTTCCGCTCTCGCTTCGGTCGAAGCCGGCGAAATAAAGTACGCGCAGAACTGGCTTTTGCCTTACTGCGCAAACGGCGATTTTTTCGGGTTTTTCAAGCCCTCTTTCGTGATCGTCGACGACGCCAAATCGTGTTATGACGCTCTTTTCAACGCCGAAAAGGACAGAAACAACCGCTTTGACGAATTGTATCTTAAGGGCGAGGTCACCCGTCTTCACGCAGGGGCGGCAAAGCCGCTCGCCTCGCTCGCGTTTCCCAAGGGAACAGGCGTTGCGGCGTTCCATAATATCACGTCGCAAAACAGATTTTTCGATCCCGAAGCGGTATATAAGGTCGAATGCGCCCCGCTTCCGTCTTACGCGCACGATTTCAGAGCGCTCGAAGCGGATTTGAGCAAATGGCGCGCAGGCGGTTACCGCGTGCATTTTTGCCTTACCGGCGCGGCTAAAAACATAGTCGCGGACTTTCTTAAAGACAAATTGTTCGGCACGGGCGATAAGATCACGATCGACGAGAGCGGGCTCGATCACGGCTGCGTTTTCAAGTCCGAAAAAGTCGCCGTCGTAGGCAACGCGGACGTAAGTTTCAAGCAACGCAAACTTACCGCTTCCCGCCGCAAAAGCGTTTTTTCTTTGCCGGAAAAAGGCGACTACGTAGTGCACGAAGTTCACGGAATAGGTCTGTGCGAAGGCGTGCAAAAGATGGAAGTAATGGGCGCGACGCGGGATTACGTGGTGATCTCGTACGCGGGCGGCGACAAGTTATACGAACCCATCGAAAACATCGACTGTCTTTCCAAGTACGTCGCGGGCGGCGGCACGCCTAAGCTTTCCAGAATGGGCGGAGCGGACTTCGGCAGACTAAAAGAAAAAGTCAAGCAGTCGGTCAAAAAACTCGCCGTGGATCTTATGAGTCTTTACGGCGAAAGGCTTTCGCTCAAAGGTCACGCGTATTCCGCCGACGACTCGCTTTTGCACGAATTCGAAGCGAGGTTTCCTTTTGAGGAAACGGACGATCAAATTCGCGCCGTAGACGAATGTTTACGCGACCTCAAAGAGGGCAAAATTATGGATAGGCTTCTTTGCGGCGACGTGGGATACGGTAAGACCGAAGTCGCTTTGCGGGTCGCGTTCAAGGTTATTTGCGAGGGGAAACAAGTCGCGTTTTTGGCGCCTACGACGATACTCGCCAAGCAACACTTCGAGACGGTAAAGAAGAGAATGGAGGAGTTCGGGGTCAAGGCGGTAAGACTTACCCGCTTCGATACTCCCGCGCAGGTCAAGGAAGCCGAAAAACTTCTTGCGGAAGGAAAAGCGGATATCGCCGTCGGCACGCATAAAATGCTGTCAAAAACGGTAAAATTCAAGGATCTCGGTCTGCTTATTCTCGACGAAGAGCAACGATTCGGAGTCGGCGACAAAGAAAAGATCAAAGACCTCAAACGCAACGTGGACGTGCTTACTCTTTCGGCTACTCCGATACCGCGCACGCTCCATATGTCCATGGTAGGCATACGCGACATAAGCGTACTCGACGCCCCGCCGATAAACCGTATACCCGTGCAGACTTTCGTTTCCGAGTATTCGCCGGCGCTTCTCAAGGACGCCGTTCTTCGCGAAACGGGCAGAGGCGGGCAGGTTTTCGTGGTCTATAACCGCGTGGCGACGATAGACGCTTTCGCTTCGTCGCTTACGGAACTTATTCCGGGCGTAAGACTTATAGTCGCGCACGGTCAGCTCGACGAAAAAACTCTGGAGAAGCGTATCGACGACTTTATCGAAGGCAAAGCCGACGTACTCGTGTCGAGCACTATCATCGAAAACGGTATCGATATGCCGCGCGCCAACACGCTTTTCGTTATCGACGCGGACAGAATGGGCTTGAGTCAACTCTATCAGCTCAAAGGCAGAGTCGGCAGAAGCGAGCGTATGGCGTACGCGTATTTTACTTACGACGAGCGCAAAGCGATGACCGAAACGGCTTACAAGCGGCTCGAAGCGCTCGCGTCGTACACGGACTTCGGAAGCGGGTTCAAAATAGCCATGAAGGATATGGAGATACGCGGCGCGGGCAACATTATGGGCGCGGAGCAGCACGGTCACATGGAAAAAGTCGGCTACGACACGTATTGCAAACTTCTCAAAGAGGCGATCTCGGAAGCCGAAGGCAAAAAGACGATCAAAAAGACCGAGGTCCGCATGGTCGTGGATTATGACGCGTACATTCCGGAAAAATTCGTCGCGGACGGCGAATGGCGGCTCAGACTTTACTCGCGCATTTCGCAGATATCTTCGGCGGCGGAGCGGGAAAAGATACTCGCCGAGATAAAAGACGTTTACGGCAAAGTGCCCGATCCGGTCAAAAATCTCGTTGACGTGGCGCTCGTAAAAAATCTCGCTGCGAATATCGGAGCGACGACGGTCGCGCTCAAAAAAAGCGAACACAAAGTTTATTTTGCCGGAGTCATCGACGTAAGCAACGCCGTCAACGCCGAGGCGACGAGGCAGCAAGGTCGGCTTGTTATCGAAGACAGGCCGTATCTTAAGTTTTTCAGTAACGACTTGCTTGTAAAATTTTTGCTTAATTGCAATAAAAACCTTGCCCAAAAGCCCTCAATCGATTGATTTTTTTTTCGTATTATATTATAATTGTACCGATAGCTCCATACCGCCGCGCGGCGGGAATAAAGGAAATTGAAGAGAATAATGAAAAAACCCGTTAAATTTATCAGTCTTATACTTGCGTTCGTTCTGGCGTGCGCGTTCATACCCGGTTGCACCTTCGTCAAATACGACAAGGAGAAAGATTTCTCCGAGACCGTAGTGGCGAAACTTTCGTCGTACGAAATCTACGATCCCGCGGTAAGCGAAGCGGAGCGCGACGAAGGCAAGGGCGTTTACAAAACCGAAGAGTACAAAATGTACAAGTACCAGCTTTCCAACCTTGTCAACCAATATTATTACTATATTGCGCAAGGCGCGGTTGACGTGGATTACTTTATTCAGATGACGCTCACCGATCGCATCGCGACCAACAGCGCGTACGCGTATCTCGATTTCGGACATATCGTATGGTCGCAGTACGAGGAAAATCAGGTGACGGAAGCCAAGTACGCCGCGGTCGACGAATATATCGAGTCGCAAATCTCCGAGATTTATTCGGACAGAGGCGAAACGTACGTCGCCCCGACCGTAAACGACGACTCGTCCTCTTCTTCGACGTCCACCACGTATCCCACGTACACCGACGACAGCTGGACGGGTGAAAAAGCGCTTTCCAAAGACGCGCTTTTAGCCGAATGCATTCGCCTCGGAGCGATAAGAGCGGAAGACGCCGAGGACTATTCGGACGCTTCGAAATACGAACTTATCAACGTTCTTCACAACGTTTACAAGAGCGAGAGCGGCTATTACGGCGTGACCGACGACGAGATCAAAGCGGAACTCAAAGAAAAACTTTCTCTTACCGACGCCGATCTTCAGGGACTTACCCGTTATCAGTTGATAATCAAACTCGATCGTTATTATTTTGACTCCAACAGATCCCGCGTTTACGAAGTGAGCGCGTCGAGGATCCCCGGCAAAAGCGGATCGGAAGAGCGCCGTTCGCTCGAAAGAAAAGCGATGGAGAGGACTCTTTCCGCGCTCAAAGAGACCACCGACGCCATACCGGTGCTCCGCGGCGACGAAAAAAAGCGCATGGAAGACGCGTGGAAGGCGATCGACGAAGCGAAGAAAAACGGCGGTATTTCCGCTACGTACACCGCGCTTGCGGACAGTTTCGTTATCGAATATTTAGTAGGAAGGAGCCAGCGCGAGCAGATCCTCGTCAAGCTTCTTCAGGAGTACATCGAGAGCACGGTGGCGGTCACCGAGGAAGAGATCTCCTCGTATTACGCTAACTTGCTTCAGACTCAGCGCAATTCGTTTGCGACGGTTTCGGAATTTACGAGCGCCGCAAGCAGCGGGAACCTTATCGTATATTTCCCCGCTTCGACCGGATATTTCTTCATAAAGCACATTCTTATTCCGTTCAGCGAAGCGCAGACGAAGCAGATAAGCGACTACAAGTCGAGCGCGCTCAACGTATCTCAGGAAGACGTTACCGCGTATCGCAACAGCTTAGCGAGCCAGATCAAATCTTACGCTCATATCGACGGCGAAAACAGCGGCGACGAACTTACCGTGGCGCAGATAGTCGAAGAAATCAACCGCACCGTAGCGCAGACGTCGGACAGGAACAAGGTAAAAGAATTTACCAAGCTCATGTATAAATATTCGACGGATACTTCGGGATTCGGTCAGATATACGGCTATTCCGAAACCGTAGAAGAAACGGCTAACGAAACTTACGTCGCGGAATTCGCCAAGGCGGCGCGCGAACTTTACGCGACGGGTAAAGTCGGCGCGATAAGCGGCGAAGTCGTTACGGATTACGGCGTGCATATTCTTATGCTCAGCGCGCTTGCGGACGAAGAGCGCGTAGTAGGTCTCGACGAGTACGCGGCGGCAAGCGATAACCGCACGGTAAAACAGCAGATCGAAGACATTATCTACAACGACAAACTCGACGATATTTATTCCAAGTGGTCGCAGGAAAACATACGCGCCAATTACCTTGATTCGGTTACCGTTTATAATTCCGCGTTCGCAAAGATAGTCGAAGAAATGCAAAGTAAATAAAGACTTATTATTAATGTATGCCTTAAAAGTCGAACCTCATAGGATTCGACTTTTAATATATAATTATGATGTCATTGGAGGTACAAATGGGTAATTATACATTATGGTTTTTAATTGTGGTTGTAAGTGTATTTGTTATTCTTTTAGTGTTGAAGATACTGTTAACTGCAAAAAAGAAAGCAGAGACAGAGATTACTAAACAATACAGTGTGCGTTATAATTCAATTTTAGCGTTAAACAATAAATATGATTATTACAAAATAGATAATGGAGGATTCTTTAAGTTTTCAATTGGCTTACGCTCAAAAAGAGAGTTAGAAAAGTTTGATTTGGGCGCGTATGTTGCTACCATGGTAATACAAAAAAACAAATACTATAATGCTTTAATAGAAAGAGCACATATTAACAGTATGAAATACAAACAGTACTGTTCAAGTATTAATATGTTGAGCAAAAGTACATCCTTAGAGGAGTATAATAAATTTGGCAAAATTAAAGTAGGGTATAAAAAGTTTTTAGAGTACGAGAAAAGTATTTGTAAAGAGGCTATCAAGAATAAGCCGACAACTATAATAAGGTTTTCGTGCCATGCAACCTATACAAGTCCTTCAGGCAGGAACCACTATTATAGAGATATGGATTTTACTGATCAGCAAATAATGAATCTTATAGATTCTGTATTGCAGAAGCAAAAGTATGAGTTGGATCTAAAAGCGAAAAAAGAAGAAGCAGAAAAGAAAAAAAGAGAGAAAGAGCGCAAGTTGAGGGAGCTTGAAAAGATAGAAAAAGATCTTAATAAAAAAGCGGAAGAGATTGAGAATAGGGAAAAAGAGTTTAATGAGGCGACTAAAGGAAACATATATTCAGCCGGCAAAGCGCAAATAGAGAATATTGAACTTGGAATTACAGATGAAATGACCATTTCGCAAAAACTTAAGATACTTAAAACTCAATTTGAAAGTGGCGAAATATCATATAAAGAATACCAAGAAAGGCGGAGGGAGTTGATTTAAAATGAGCGAGCAAGAGAAGTTAGAGCAGGACATAGAGGAACTCAAAAGAATAAAGCAGTCATTAAAAATGGATGTTATTGAGTTAGATGATAAAGTACTGTTTCAGGATTTTGGTGTGTATCAGCCTCAATATAATTTTGCATCGTTAGATCAGTACAAAGAAAGATTAGGTCAAATACGTGACGAACAAAAGGAAATGATAAAGAATCAAACTGCTGCTGTTTGTCATACTGAATGGAAGGTTCAGGGTAGCGCTAAAGCTGGACAAAAAATGATTGCTGAGAACATGAAACAAGCGTTAAGGAATTTTAATATAGAATGCGATTTATGTATCAACAAGGTCAAATTCAGTAATTACGAGAGTAGCAAAGATAGGATATTAAAATCCTTTGAATTACAAAATAAATTTAATGAAACTAATGATATCCATATTTCCGACGAATACTTAAGATTAAAAATAAAAGAATTAGATTTAGCTTACGAGTATCAAAAGAGGAAACAAGAAGAAAAAGAAGAGTTAAGAAGACAAAGGGAGCAACAAAAAGAAGATGAACGCGTTGCAAAAGAAATGGAGGAGAAAAGAAAAGAATTAGAAAAAGAACAAGAGCATTATACAAATTATTTTAATAAAATAAAAGAACAAATCGAGAACGAAACAAACGAAGAGAAAAGAAACTATTTAATCGAGAGACAAGAGGAATTGTCCAAAAACTTACAAGACGTTAATGATGCTTTAGTTGATTTGGATTATAGGGAAGCAAATCAAAGAGCAGGATATGTATATATTATATCTAATATTGGTGCATTTGGCGAAAATGTTTATAAGATAGGTATGACAAGACGTCTTGATCCGGAGGATAGAATAGCAGAACTAAGCGGAGCATCTGTTCCTTTTAAATTTGATATACACGCTATGATTTTTTCTGATGACGCACCAAAACTTGAGGCAACTTTACATAATCATTTTGCAAAGAATAAAGTAAACTTAGTTAATGGGAAAAAAGAATTTTTCCGAGTAACTCTTGATGAAATAAAAGAAGTAGTTAGAAAGAATTACGACAAAACTGTAGATTTTATTGATGTACCAGATGCAGAGCAATATCGTGAAAGTGAAATGATTAGAAAACATCAATTAATTTAAGTTGCTATAAAAAAGCGAAACGTGCCTTGACTGGCGCGTTTTTATTTACAAAAAAATCATATCCGCGCCAAAGAAAACTATTTTTCGACCGCGAAAAAACCGTATAATTTTAGATATTTTCGAGGCGGTAAAATAATGAAAAAAGGCGAATTGTCCGACGTAACGGATCTTCCGGCGGCGGCTAAGATACTCTATGCGGGGAAACGCGATTTAGGCGGGATACGACGTAAATATCGGATCTGCGGGGATATGAGCGACGGAGTGGATCTTGTGCTTTGCGACGACGACGGCGAAGGGCTGTTGTGGGCGTACAAGGCGACCGAAAAGGGCATACGTTACGGCGTTTTGGGCGACGAAAACGTTTTTTACTCGCACAAAGTATTATGGCGCGGGACCGAACCTTTTTGGGCGGAGATAGCCGCTCCGGAGTTTTTTGCGGCGGCGGACAGACCGGAGAGCGACAGAATAGCCGCGCTCATACATTTCGCGTTTTGTTATGCCGAACACGAATCGCACAGGATAGAAACGAGGCTTTGCCGCGACGCCGCGCAGGCAAGCGAAGCGCTTGACGGACTGCTTTCGGGCTCTGTTTCCGTTCCGTTTCCGGCGGGGAGCGGACTTACGCAGGCGCAGACCGCTTTACGCCTTCTGAAAAAGAAAGAAAACGAAATATTCGACGCGGATTCTTCGGTTTTGCTTGCTTTAACTCTCGCGAAGGTATATAATATTTTCATAGATATTTTGCCGCGGGTGCCGTTCGCGCCGGACCTCGGAGCGCGCGCGTTCGCGCTAAAAGAGTTTTTCGGGATCAAGAGAGCGCCTAAGGCGGCGAGCGAATACGAGATAGGAAGGCGGTATTATCTGCTCAAAAGGTCGCGCGGAGAATTGCTTGCGCTATGGAACAAGGCGGAAGAAGTTATCGCCGCGCTCACGGAAAGATATCTGGATTCTTTGCCGTCGCTCGGATACGGATCGGGCGAGGGAGAGAAGGAAAACGCGAAGTTTTGCGCGTTTATGGCGCCCGACGTGCTTTACGCGGATACTCTTTTGACGTTTATACGCGACTCGGGTGCGGCGGACGGATTTATTTAAGGAGAAAACAATGGACGACAGGCTCAAGAAAGTAAAATGCTTTTTGCTCGATATGGACGGCACTATTTATCTCGACGGCGTGCCTATCGCGGGCGCTATCGAGGCGGTCGAACGTATGCGAAGACAGGGCAGAGTAATTTTCCTTACCAACAATACGTCCGTATCGCACGAAGATTACGTCAAAAAACTCAACCGCATAGGATTCAGGGCGACGCACGAAGACGTGTTTTCGTCGGGCGACGCTACGGTGGAGTACCTCAATACTTTCTGCAAGGGCAAGAAAGTTTACTTTTTCGCTAACGAGCCTATCAAGGAAGAATTCAAAGCCGGCGGAATAGTTTTGGACGAGCAAAACCCCGATCTTATCGTCATAGGCTTCCACACGACTTTTTGTTACGACGAGCTCGAACATCTTTGCGATCTTATCCGCGAGGGCGTTCCGTATATATGCACGCACCCTGATATCAACTGTCCCACTTCGCGAGGATTCAAACCCGACGTAGGCAGTTATATAGCGCTCATCGAGAAGTCGACGGGCGTATCTCCCGCGCTTATATGCGGCAAACCTTTCAAGCCCATCGGCGACAGCATAAAGCGCCTTTTGGGACTGAAGGAAAACGAAATAGCCATGTTCGGCGACAGGCTCGCCACGGACATCAAGTTCGCGATCAACAACGGTTTTGTGTCCGTCCTGGTGCTTTCGGGCGAGGCAAAAAGGGAAGACATAGCGCCTTTCGGCGAGAAAATCGACGTGATTTTGCCCTCTATTGCCGAATGGGATAAGTAAAACAAAAAAAAATCGCGGATTTTTGCGTTTAGGTCTTGCAAATCTGCGATTTTTATAATATAATAGAATAACCTTTCGTTATATCCCGACCATTGCGGCGCGGGACGGGAGAGATATCACGACTTCGCACAGAGTTTTCGCGGCGCGTTCGGCAAGGGAAAACACGCTCGTAAGACTGCTGAACTGACCGTACTTTGCCGGGCACCCTATTACGGACATGCTCCCCACGGCAGGCAGGTCTTTTCCGCTCGCCTTTCCGGGGAAGATCGGACCGCCCAGATATACGAGTTCTTCGCAGGGCTTTTTGGAAGCGAACGAATCTACGGCGACTATCGGCGAAAGAGGGTGGCGCGCGCGAATAACCGCAAGCGTGCCGCTTAAGTTGAGCGCGGTGACCGGGTTTGAGAGCGTACCGAATACAGGCGCGCACACGCGGTATTTTTCTTTGAGAAGATAACCGCAAACGGGACCGAAACAATCGCTCATTATTTTGGTCGAGCCGATGCAGAGCATCACGGGCGAAACGCGAAAACACATTGACGAAAGAATTTTTTTGAAATCATCGCTGTTCATACCGTTTATTATCGACTTAAGGCGTCAAAAATAAACAGGCGGGAGGAATTTATGATAATCGACATCGCAATCATCGTGCTCCTTGTTTTGGGGCTGATAATAGGAATAGGCAGAGGCGCGCTCAAGTCGTTTTTGCGCTTTTTGGGTGTGGCCGTAGCGCTCGTCGCGACGGTGTTTTTGTCGGGCGTGCTTATCAAGGCGCTTTCCGGCTGGGGTTGGGCGACTTCGCTTATGGTCGGCGACGGTATGTCGCTCAGGAAGTTGTTTACTAATATGGGCGCGTCGTCTTCGTCTTTTATTACCTGGCTTTACGGCGGACTTTTGAGCAGAATTGGCGGCCTCTCAAACAACACCCCAAACGTTTGGATAGTCGACGGTACCGCGGTAGAGTACGGCACCGAAGCGTTTACCGAGGCTATGCTTCCGTACGCGATGGCTATTCACGCGGGCGTGCTTATAGCGTGCTTGGTATTGTATTTCCTTATCCGCATTATTATCGTTATCATCAATTTCATTATCAAGAGCATAGTGGGCAAGAGAGAGAAGAAGGCGGTTTCGCGTCTTGCGGGCGGCGTACTCGGATTTTTCAACGGCGCGCTCTTCGCGCTGATCCTCATAGTGATCGCGCAGGCTTTCCTTCCGCTTTACGCAAAAGTCGGAGAGGAGCAATTCAAGGGCAGTTTCGTAATGCAGAAGATTAATGTCGACGGGACTCATAATCTCAACGAAACGTGCGAATACAACACCGACAGGTTCCTTATATCCGACGAAAACTTAGAGGCTATTCTCAAGACCGCGGGCGTTGAACCCGACGCTTAAGATCGATCCCCGAGGCAATACGCTTCGGGGTTTTTGTTTACAAAAAATCAAAAAAAACGCGCAATATGCCGTAATATCCTTGTTTTTTGCTTGACAACGCTTCTCAAAAAGTGTAAAATTGTAGGGCATCTTGGAAAAGACCGCTCTTTTTGCGTGCGATTCAGCCCATCGTCGCGAAGTCCGGACAGTTCCTTGCGGCAGTCGTTTTGTCCGTCAGCGTGAAATTTCGGACAGGGCGCAAAATAATTTTATAAGGATATTTTACAACACCATGAAAACGACGTTTATGGCTAACGAACAAAATATCGAGCGTAAATGGTATCTCGTTGACGCGGCGGGTCAGCCTTTGGGAAGAGTTGCGAGTCAGGTCGCTTCCGTTCTTAAAGGAAAGAACAAACCCACTTATACCCCCCACGTCGATACCGGCGATTTTGTTATCGTTATCAATACCGATAAGATGATTCTTACCGGAAAGAAATCAGAACAGAAGTACCATTTCTCTCACTCGCAGTATATGGGCGGACTCAAGCTCGTTCAGTACAAGACGATGATGGAAAACAAGAGCGACGACGCGCTTTACTATGCTATCAAAGGTATGCTTCCCAAAAACGCGCTCGGCAGAAAGATGCTCAAGAAAGTCCGCATCTACAAGGACGACAAGCACAACCACGAAGCGCAAAAGCCCGAAGTTCTCAATTTACAGGTAAAGAGGTACAACTAATATGGCTAAGACAAGTGCAAAGAAAAAGCTTCAATACTGGGGCACCGGCAGAAGAAAGAAGGCGATCGCGAGAGTACGCCTCGTTCCCGGTAACGGTTCGGTCACCATTAACGGCCGTACCATGGACGATTATTTCCCCGAAGACACCCTCAAGTACGTTGTTAATCAGCCCCTCGTGCTCGTAGGAGCGCAGGACAAATTCGACGTATTCGTAAACGTCGTAGGCGGCGGCACTTCCGGTCAGGCGGGAGCGGTTCGTCACGGCATCGCACGCGCGCTCGTCGTAGCGGACGAAGGCTACAAGGCCGCGGTCAAGAAGGCGGGCTTCCTTACTCGTGATCCGAGAATGAAGGAAAGAAAGAAATACGGTCTTAAGAAGGCACGTAAAGCGCCGCAGTTCAGCAAGAGATAATATTTATCGAAAATCCGTTTTCCGCAAGGAAGACGGATTTTTTTATACTTCGGCGGCGCTTACAAAAAGCCTTATCTCTTGACAAACGCGCGCGCGTAATTGTATAATAGTACGGTATGAATATAAGCGAGATCACAAAAAAATACGGCTTCGGGTTTTCGAAGAAATTCGGTCAGAATTTTATCGGCGACGAAGGCTTGCTTAAGGCGATAGTCGACGACGCGGAAGTTTGCGAAAACGACGTGGTCCTGGAAATAGGCGCGGGAGCCGGAACGCTTACCCGCGAGATAGCGAAAAGAGCGAAACGCGTGGTGTCTTTCGAGATAGATAGAGATCTCGAGCCGATTCTGAGCGACGTGCTCAGGGACTGCGACAACGTAGAGATAGTTTACGACGACGTTACCAAGTGGAGCGACGAAGAGATAGCGGACGTAGTGGGCGGCAGATTTAAGATAGTAGCCAATCTCCCGTATTACATTACGACTCCTTTGCTGTTCAAGTTTCTTTGCGGCAAATTCGATCTTGTTTCGGCTACCCTCATGGTGCAGAAAGAAGTCGCCGAGCGTATATGCGCCGCGCCGGGAACGCGCGATTACGGAGCGCTTACCGTTTCGGTCGGTATTCGCGGCAAAGCAAGGCTCAAAAGAATAGTCGGAAGGGAAAAATTTACGCCCGCGCCCAACGTCGACAGCGCGATAGTGCGCGTAGATACGGAACGAAAGTACGATCCCGATACGCTCGTCGCGCTCGACGCTCTTATTCGCGGGGCGTTCGCGATGAAGAGAAAAACTCTTGTCAACAATATCAGGAGCGCTTACGGCATGAGCGCGACTAAGGCGCGCGACGTGCTTGCGGAAGCGGGGTTATCCGCGTCTGTTCGCGCGGAAGAAGTGGATGAAGACGGATTTATGCGGTTATGCGCCGCGATCCGGGAGGGGAGAACCGACAAATGAACGTATTCGGATTGGAAAAGTACGGGATAAAGCCCGTCGCTCAAGTTTATCGTAACCCGTCCGAGGATTTTCTTAAGGACGTGATTTGCGAAAGAGAAGGCGGAGTAAAGACTCGTAACGGCGCCGTTTCGGTCAAGACCGGAAAGTATACCGATACGATTACCGCAAGATATATAGTCGACGAGCCCTACACGACCGACAAGATACACTGGACGCGGGACGTCCGCAAGATATCCGCGGCGGCGTTCGACGAACTGACGCTCAAAGCCGCGGCAGTTATTTCCGAAGGCGACGTATTCGTACGCGACGGCGAGGCTGGCGTGGTAAAAGGCTACCGCACGCGGATACGCGTAGTAAGCGAGCGCGCTTATCAATGTTATTTCGCTTCCGGGATACTCACGTCGCCCGAGCCCAAAGCGCTTGACGATTTTCACGAAGATTTTACGGTCATCTGCGCGCCTTCGCTCGTTTTGGCAGGCAAAGATTACGGAATTGACGGCGACAGCGCGACGATCATAAACTTTCATAAGCGCGTTTTGCTGATTTTGGGTACGGGGTATTGCGGCGAGATCAAGAGCGGAATATTCACGTATCTCAATTACCGTTTGCCTCTTTCCGGCGTGCTGGGCTTAAGGTGCGCCGCCAACGCCGAGGACGAAAACGGTAACGGCGCGGTATTGTTTTTCGGCAGAGAAGGCGCGGGCAAAACGACTTTTTCGGTCGCCGCCGACAGATACGTGCTCGGCAACGACGAACTCGGCTGGAGCGAAGAGGGCGTATTCAATCTCGAGGGCGGCTTTTACGCGCGCGCCGCGAAACTGAATAAGGAAACGGAAAGCGAAGTGTATTCGGCTATCCGCGCGGGAGCGCTTCTCGAAAACGTACCCGTAAAACACGGTTCGCCGGAGTATTCGGATCTGTCGCTTTCGGCAAATCCGCGCGTACTGTTCCCGCTCTCGTCCCTTCCCAGAACCGTGCTTACGACCGCGGAAGCCAAGCCCGCAAAGATAGTTTTTTTGTGTAAGGACGTATTCGGCGTATTGCCCACGGTGGCAAGACTCACGCCCGAACAGGCGGCGTATTATTTCGTTTCCGGTTATACGGGCAAGACGATAACGGACGATAAGGGCGCGACCGAGATAAAAAGCACGTTTTCCACGTGTTTTTGCGGTAGTTGTCTGCCGCTTAAAACTTCGGTTTATACGGATTTGTTCGGAGAAAAACTTACCCGAAGCGGCGCGGAAGTTTTTTTGGTAAACACCGGTTGGCGCGGCGGCGACGCGATAAGCGGAGAACGTATACCCGTCGGCGAGATCAAGGCGATAATATCCGCGCTTATCGGCGGAGAATTAGACGGCGCCGAATACGAAACGGAAGCGCTTTTCGGCTTTAATATTCCCAAGACGTGTCCCGGAGTCGCGCCTCGTTCGCTCAATCCGGTCAACAACTGGAAAGATCGTAAGGAATACGAAAATCATGCCCGTATGCTCGCCGGGGACTTTGTCTCCAACGCACGCAGGCTCGATCTGTCGCCGGAGGCGGTCAAAGCGGGACCAAAAGTCTGAATTGAGTATCGACGTTTCCGAAAAGGGAACATAATTTTCGTGCGAGTCATAAGAAAATACCGAAACAGTTGAAAATTTTCGGGATTTGATTTATAATATATGAAAAGACTCGTCGATCTTAAGGATTATACCACGATAGGACTGTCCGTGCCCGCCGTCGCGCTGATCGCGACGAGCGCCGACGAACTTATCGACGGAGCGCGGGAAGGCTATTTGCTCGGCAGAGGCAGTAACGTCGTGTTTACGGCGAAGTCGCCGTCGGTCGTTATCAACCGCTATGGCGGCGTAAAAGTCATCGGCGACGCGGTCAAAGTAAACGGCGGCGTGACGATAGGCGAATTATTGCGCGTATGTATCAGCGAAAACCTGAGCGGTATGGAATGGGCTGCGGGTCTGCCCGCAAGCGTAGGCGGAGCGATAGTGCAAAACGCCGGCGCGTTCGGTCATACGTTAAGCGAAAGCGTGTTAAGCGTCGAAGCCTACGACGGCAAAACGTCCGAATACGCGCGCGAAGAATGCGGTTTTTCCTATCGGGATTCGGCGTTCAGACGCAAGATCGTGCTTTCGGCGACTTTTAAGCTCAGCCGCTCGGACGGAAAAACGATAAGAAACAAAATACGCGACGCGCTCGCGCTTCGCTCACGTCAGCCCAAAGGCAAAACCGCGGGTTGCGTATACAAGACCATAGGTAAGAGCGCTGGCTACTATATCGATCGCGCCGGGCTCAAAGGCGCGAGAGCGGGCGGGATATTCGTTTCGCCCGTGCACGCGGGGTTCTTCGTCAACGACGGAAGCGGAACGGCAAAGGATTTTACGGCGCTTTGCGGACTTTGCGAAAAAGCGGTGTACGAAAAATTCGGCGTAAAACTCGAAAAAGAAATACAGATCATCGGAGATTAAAAATGGCTTACTGGGGAGATTATCACACTCATACCGTATACAGTCACGGGCACTCGACCGTTATGCAAAACGTCGAGAGAGCCGCCGAAATGGGACTTAAGGAGATCGCTATCACCGATCACGGATTCCGCCACATGATGTACAACGTCCGCAGGACGGCTTTTCCGGACATGAAAAAGGACGTCGAAGAGGCTCGCGCGAAGTTCCCGCAGGTCAACGTTTATCTGGGTTTGGAAACCAATCTTTCGTCGCGCAAGGGCAATATAGATATTCTTGAAGAGGACTTCGACAATCTCGATCTTATCGTGTGCGGCTATCACAAATTCGTCAGGACGGACTCTTTCGCGGATTACTGGAAGTTTTTTATCGCCAACATGGCGTATAATATCACCAAAATTTCCACCGTGCGCCTGCGCAATCGCAACACGGACGCGTACTTGAGGGCGATCGAACGCCACGAGATAGATATTTTATCACACCCCGGCAACGGCTTTCCGGCGGACCTTATCGAAGTTTCGCGCGCTTGCAAGTTTTACGGCACGTATTTCGAACTCAATGGAAAGGGAAACTACGTTTCGGACGCGGATCTTGAGAAAATGTGCGGCGAAGGAGTGCAGTTTATCGTCGATTCCGACGCTCACGATCTCGAACGTATCGGCGAAGTGAGCAAGCCGCAGGCGATAATCGACAGAGTCGGGATACCTTACGAGCTCATCGCAAACTGGGAAAAACTCCCCAAGTTCCGCAGCAGGATAAAGAAAGGATTATATGAATAGTTATTCTTCGGACGCAAAAAACGAAATAGTCGCTCTCAGCCCGTCGCTCGGTTGCTGCGAGTTGGCTTTTTTGTCCGCGCTCGTTCATACGGCGGGCTCGGTGTTTTTCACGTCCGACGGCTTAAAACTCGTCGTTCCGTGCGATCTTCCGTCCATAAGGGACAAGCTTTGCTCAATATGCGTTAAGTTTTACTCTTTCAAGCCCGAAAGCGACGGCAAGAAGGTCGTTTTTTACGGCGAAGACGCTCAGGCGTTGCTGTTCGACTGTCGGATATTCGGGGTCGTGGACGGAGAAACGACGGTAGTGAGCGGTATCGCGGACACGCTTATCGAGCACGAGCATTGCAAAAAGAACTATCTTCGCGGCGCGTTTTTAGGCGCGGGCAACGTTTCGCTCAAGGCCGGGTATCATCTCGAGTTTTCACTCAGCAACGCGGATTTCGCGCAGGATCTGGCGGCGCTTTTGGAAAGCGAAGGAATAGACAGCAAAACGACTATACGTAACGGCAAATACGTCGTTTACGTCAAGGATAACGAGAGCGTGAGCGATTGTCTTGCACTGATGGGCGCGTCGAAGGCGGTTTTGCAGCTCAACGACGAATATTCCGTGCGCGATATGCGCAAATACACCAACCGTATCAGCAACTGCGACATAGCGAATCTCAACAAAACGGTCGAAGCCTCCGTGCGCCAATGCGAAGATATCCGCCTTATCGACAGAAAACTCGGATTGTCGTCGCTCAATTCCAAACTTTCCGTTGTGGCGCAAGCGCGGCTGGACAATCCGGACGAATCGTTCGCGTTCCTCGCCTCGCAGTTAGCGCTCCCCAAAAGCACGATCAAAAACCGCCTCAACAAACTTTCCGCCATAGCGCAGTCGCTGCGGGAAAAAGGAGAAACGAATGCCTGATTTCGTACACTTACATTTACATACCGAGTATTCGATGCTCGACGGTCTTGCCAATATTCCGCTCGTCGTGGAAAAAGCCGCCAAGCTCGGAATGCCCGCGATAGCGATGACCGATCACGGCAATATGTACGGAGCGGTCGCCTTTTACAACGCGTGTTCTTCTTACAACCAAAAAGCCAAAGAAAACGGCCGCGACACGATCAAGCCGATAATAGGCACGGAGTTTTACGTATGCGACGATCTCACGCAAAAGACGCGTAAAATAAACCCCGACGACGAAAGCGACCGCCGGCATCTTATACTGCTTGCCAAAGACGAAACCGGGTATAAGAATATTTCGCTTCTCAACTCGATAGCTTTTCGCGACGGCTATTATTACAAGCCGCGTATCGACCTTAAGACGCTCGCGGAGCATCACGAAGGGCTTATTTGTCTTTCGGCGTGCATAGCGGGCGACGTTCCGCAAGCCATTCTTCGCCATAATTACGAAAAAGCGGAGTCGCTTATCAAGTGGTTCAAGGACTTGTTCGGCGACGACTATTATCTCGAAATGCAAAATCACGGGCTCAAAGAAGAGCTCGAAGTCAACCAATATCTCAGAGTTTACGCCAAGAAGTACGGCGTAAAGCTTGTAGTTACCAACGACGTGCATTACGTCGACCGTTCGGACGCGGCGGCGCACGACGTATTACTGTGCGTACAGACGGGCAAGGACTTCGACGATCCCAACCGTATGCGCTTTAACAGCGACGACTATTATCTCAAGAGTTACGAAGAAATGTCCGCGCTTTTCCCCGACGATACCGAAGCGCTCGCCAATACCCTCGAGGTGGCGGAGAAGTGTAATTTTAATTTCGTTTTCGGTCACTATATGTTCCCGCGCTACGAGCCGGATACGGGCGAAGATCCTCTCACGTATATCCGTCATCTTATCGACGCGGGTATCAAAAAGAAGTACGGCGAAGAAACTCCCGAGATCCGCGAAAGAATAGAGAGCGAACTCGCCGTAATAGTCAAGCAGGGATTCGTCGAATACTTCCTTATCGTGTGGGATTATATCAACGCCGCGCGCAATATGGGTATTTCGGTCGGTCCCGGACGAGGCAGCGGCGCGGGCTCGATAGTCGCGTATCTTATAGGTATCACCAATATCGATCCGCTCAAGTACGACCTTTACTTCGAGCGATTCCTCAATTCCGAACGCGTTTCGGCTCCCGACTTCGACGTCGACTTCGAGGATTGCCGCAGACAGGAAGTCATCGAATACGTCAAGGGCAAGTACGGCGCTGATCGCGTGTGCAAGATAGTAACTTTCGGCACCATGGCGGCAAAAAACGCCATCAAGGACGTGGGGCGCGCTTTGGGCGTTCCGTACGCGGACTGCGACAGGATCACCAAGGCTATGCCGTCCAAGCAGTTCAAATTCGGCCAGGAAGTGGAGATCAAACGCCCGTACATTCTCAAGAAGATTTTCGGATTTTACGAGCCTAACAAGAAGGAAAAAGACGCCGGGCTTACGAGCGAGCATTTCGCCGTGGACGAGCTTGTCGAACTCTACAACACTAACCCTAACATCAAGCGCGTAGCGGATATCGCGATGCGCCTCGAGGACACGCCGAGGCAAAGCAGCACGCACGCTTGCGGCGTCATAATAGGTCACGACGTACTCGACCGCCATATGCCGCTGGGCAGGAACGGCGACGATATCACGAGCCAGTACACGGGCGTCGAACTCGAGTCGCTCGGTTTCCTTAAGATGGACTTTTTGGGATTGCGAAACCTTTCCGATATCAAGGAGTGCATAAATTTTGTCAAGCAAAATTACGGCGTCGAGATCGATTTCGATAAATGCGCTTACGACGATCCCAAGGTGTACGAACTTATTTCGACGGGCAATACGGACGCAATATTTCAGATCGAATCCGCGGGCTTCAAGAAGTTCCTTCGCGAACTCAAGCCGTCATGTCTCGAAGATATAATAGCGGCGGTGTCGCTTTTCCGTCCCGGCCCCATGGATTCTATCCCTAAGTTCGTCGAAAACAAGCACAATCCCGACAAAGTAACTTTCGACCACCCGCTTCTCAAGCCTATTCTGGAGCAAACGTACGGCTGTATCGTATATCAGGAGCAGGTCATGAAGATAGTCCAGTCGCTCGCTGGCTATACGCTCGGTCAGGCGGATATGGTCCGCAGAATGATGGGCAAGAAGAAAGTCGAGGCGATGGCGAAAGAAGAAGTCGTTTTCGTTTACGGAAAAGGCGAAACGGTGGACGATCACGGTCACGTTTCGGGCGCGATAGACGGCTGTCTCAAGCGCGGCGTTCCGGAGGACGTGGCGCGTAAAGTGTGGTCGCAGATGAAGGATTTCGCGAAGTATGCCTTCAACAAGTCGCACGCGGCGGCATATTCGCTCGTCACGTATCAGACCGCGTATCTCAAGCTGTATTACGAGCCCGAATTTCTCACGGCTTTTCTCAACAACCGTATCACGAATATCGACGACGTCAAGCAGTACACGACTTACGCCAAAAACGAAGGCATACCCGTTTTGCCGCCCGACATCAACGAGTCGATGACTCTTTTTTCCGTAAAGGACAAGAAGATCCGTTACGGACTCGCGGCGATCAAGAACGTCGGACTGTCGGTTATCGACGAGATAATCAAAGAGCGCGAAAAGAACGGCAAATTTACCGATTTCGAGTCGTTCGTAAACCGTATGGACAGCGCGACGCTCAACAAAAAGCAACTCGAAAACCTTATTTATGCGGGCGCGTTCGACTGTTTGGGCGCGCAAAGAAGCCAGCTTATAGCCGTTTACGAAAAGATCCTCGACAAGGCTCAACGCGACAAGAAACAGCGCCTTACCGGTCAAATATCGTTGTTCGGGCTTTTGGAGCAAGTCGACACGACTTTCGACAAGGTGCGTCTTCCGGATATTCCGGAATACCCCACTGCCGTAAAACTCGCCAAGGAAAAAGAAGTCGCGGGTATTTACCTTACCGGGCACCCGCTCGACGAATACGCGGACCATCTCAAGTCTTTCCCGTATAATTCGTCGATGTTCGTTACCAAAGACGGCGACGAAGAAGCGGAAGAATTCGGCGAGGAGAGCGAAGGAAACGGCCCGGAAGTTAAGGACGGCGACGACGTCGAGATAGGCGGAATGATCGTCGAAGCGAGCAAGAAAGTCAGCAAGAAGACGGGCAAGGAATTCGGGATAGCGACGCTCGAAGACTTGTACGGCACGGTCGAACTTATGCTTTCGGGCTACAAACTCACTCAATACAAGCATTTGTTCGAGAAAGATAAACTCGTTTCAGTCAAGGGCAAAGTGCGCTTACGCGCGGACGGCGCGACGGTTTCGGTCGACTATATGAGCGGCTGGAACGACGTTCAGGCGGACAAAAAGTCGCGTAAGATATGCGTTTATTATTCGTTTTCGACTCAAGGCAAGGCGATCGAAGACACGTTGCGCAATATTTTCGGAGCGTATCCCGGCAAAGACGACGTTTATATCAAGAACACCGACGACGGCAAAATATACAGTCTTACGCTCAAGACCGATATAAACGACGTAATGGTTCGCGAACTTTACGGGCTTGTCGGCAGTCATAATATAAAAATAGTCGAATAAAAACTCAAAAAAGTATTCTATTTAAGTAGATTTTACTTTTTGAATTGTGCTATAATATCATAGTAAAATTCCCAACGAGAGGTAAAATATGAAAAAGATCGGAGTTTTGACGAGCGGAGGCGACGCCCCCGGAATGAACGCCGCCATCAGAGCGGTGGTAAGAAGCGCGCTTTCGCGCGGTATGGAAGTTTACGGGATCGAAAACGGTTACGCCGGCGTGCTCAACAAGGATTTTATACCGATGGGCGCGCGCAGCGTTTCGGATACGATACAGCGCGGCGGCACTATTCTTCGTACCGCGAGATGTAAGGAAATGATGACCGACGAGGGCAGAGATCTGGCGGCGCGGAACCTCAAGGAAGCCGGCATCGAAGGTCTTATCGTAATAGGCGGCGACGGATCGTTCCACGGCGCGGAGGCGCTTTGCAGGCGCGGTATAGCGTGCATAGGACTTCCGGGCACCATCGACAACGACCTTGCTTATACCGATTATACGATAGGATTCGACACGGCGTGCAATACCGTTCTTGACGCGATCAACAGACTTCGCGACACCATGAGTTCGCACAACCGCGTGTCGATTGTCGAAGTAATGGGCAGAAACTGCGGAGACATAGCGCTTTACGCGGGATTAGGCGGCGGAGCGGAAATAATTCTCGTTCCCGAAGTCCCTTATACGCGTCAGGAGATTCTCGATTACCTGGGAGATTTCCGTAAGAGCGGCAAGCGCAGCGGTATTATCGTAGTGGCGGAAGGCGCGGGACACGCGGGAGAGCTGGAAGAATTTATCAAGAAGAATACCGACCTGGACGTAAAGTCGATCATACTCGGACACGTTCAGCGCGGCGGATCCCCGTCCAACTTCGACAGATACTTAGGCACCGCGATGGGCGCGTACGCGGTAGGTCTGCTTGCAAAAAATATCGGAAACCGCATCGTCGGCATCAAGAACAACGAAATTTTCGATATGGATATCATCGAAGGAATATCGATACCGCGCAAATTCAACAAGAAGTTGTACGACGTAGCCAAGACGGTCGTTTGACAAAGTGAAACAAAAGAGGCTTTTTGCAATGACAAGAAGCCTTTTTTAATGCGCACGCTTCGAGCAAAGCGGTTATATTATATACAAATGAAAAAATTAAATTATTTTGTGATTTTTGTTGCGTTCGCGTACTTTATATGATATAATAGCCGCGCACGACAGGAGAAAATATGGATAAGAGCAAAACTTGCGCGTTTACCGGAAACCGACCGAGCAAACTCCCATGGGGAGAAAACGAAGCGGATTACGGTTGCGTCGCCGCCAAAAACCGAATAACCGAAGTATTGCGCGCGCTTATCGGGCGCGGATACGATACTTTCGTGTCGGGAATGGCGCAGGGCGGCGACACGTATTTTGCCGAAGCGGTACTGAGCCTCAAGGAAAAGAACGCCGGCGTCAGGCTTGTTTGCGCGGTGCCGTGTCCCGATCAGACGACGGGCTGGAAGAGCGCGGACGTAGAAAGGTACGATTCTATTCTGTCCAGAGCCGACGAAGTGATAACGCTCAGCGCGCATTACAGCACTTACGCGATGCACAAGCGCAACAGATTTATGGTGGATTCGGCTTCCGTACTCGTAAGCCTGGACGCGACCGGCGACGGCGGAACGCAGTCCACAAAGCGTTATGCGGAAAAGTGCGGCGTGCCGATCATCGAACTATTTTGAAAAAAATTTAAAAAGTATCAAAAAACAGTTTACAAAGCACGCTGAAACGCATATAATATGTTTCACGACTTGCGAAAGTGCAAAAAAAACTGTAGAGGGTAAAACTATGTTTATCTTATGTCCGAGATGCGAACTGAATTATATTCAGGAAGAAGAACAGTATTGTAAAGTATGTAAAGCGGAAATGGGACTTCTCGATCCCGCCGATGTTTTTATGCCCGAAGACGACGAACTTACCGAAGGAAAACTTTGTCCTATCTGTAAGATCAATTATATCGAAGACGACGAGGATATGTGTCCTTCGTGTCGCAGACAAAAAGACGCTCAGGACGCTCAGGAAAAGGACGTCGATTTCAACGACGACGATTGGAGCGACGACGAGGCGGACGAGGAAGACGACGAGGATATGGAAATATCCTTGGAGGAAATGGAAGAAGAGGAAGAGGAAAAGGCTGCCGAAGAGGAGCGCAAACAGAGCCGTCGCAATTCCGACGACGACGATTTCGTTTACGACGTCAACCCGGACGATTTCCTGGAAGACGACGACGAGGAAGACGAAGAGGACGACGACGAGAAGGAAGAAGACGAAGACTGACGGTAAGCGGAAGTTATTCCCGCTCGCGCAAAAAGCGCGGGCGGGTTTTTCGTTTTATTGCAAAAAGCCGCAAGATTTCTTAAAAAACGGCATATAAAGTAAGGTAGAATATTACTATACTTTATTTGGAGGCGGCGATGAGCGAATTCAAAAAAATGCTTGTTTTTTCGTACCTGTCCGAGGCTATAGGATATGCGACGGTAACGCGAAACGACGTAAAAGCGCATATACGGTTCAGTTTCAACGCACCGCACACGGGATATGCCTTAATACTGTCGGATAAGGCGTACCGTTTGCCTTTTTCGGGCGAAAAAAGCAAAGCGTTCGAGTGCGCGGCGAAGGGCGACGTTCATATAATATTGCCTTACAAAAGCGGATACATATATGCCTCAACCGGCAAAAAATTAGACAGCATTCAAATATCGGAGGCGCTGAGTAATGAAAAATCGCAGGTTATTGTTAACGGCGAAAAGGAAGATAGCCCGCCGCGCGGCGCGGGAGTTCGCGAAGAAAACCGGCAAAGCGGAGAACTCTCGCTCTTCCCGCTCTATCGCGACGACGAAGTAGCGCAAGTCAATTTTTATCCGTCCGATCTGACTTTCAGCCGCGAAAGCGACGCTATGGCGGAAGCGGCGAGCACCGATGCCGCGCACGAAAAAAGTCTGCGAGGCTCGTCTTCCGTTCGTCATGTCCGCGCCGAAGCGATAGTCGGGCGAAAAGCGGATTTTTACGAAGGCGTCAAAGACCATATCGACAAGCTGTTTTCGTCGTACGAAAGGTTTTCGGCGCTGGAGAGCAAACTTCCTTCGAGCAAATGGGTAAAAGTCGAATACGGCGCGGGCGCGCACTATCTCGTCGGCGTAGTAGGCGATCCGCCCGAACTTATCGCGTACGCCGTGGAAGGCGTGTTCGATTCGCCGCCCGAAGAGTTCGAGGGCTACGGCAAATGGACGGCGACGGAGGACGGCAAAGGGTACTGGATAATTTTTCAATCGGCGCTCAACGGCGAAACGCTGAAAGACGCTTGAGCGGTTTTTTGCGCTTTTTTCGCGTTACGAACGTCGCTTTGGCGCGATACGGATATAAATTTGCGGCAATAATCGATAAACGGTTGACTAAAAAAATGTTTTTAGTTATAATAATTAAGTATTTATATAGTGGAGCAGTATATAATGAAGAAACGTTTATGCGCAACTTTATCGGTGGTATTCGCTTGTTCGTTCGCTTTGGCGGGATGCTCTGGCGACCATTATTCCAAGGTAAACGTCAGCGGCAGTCAGGATACTCGTTACGCCGTTACGTCTAACGGCGGCAGCGCCGTTCAGTACGGCAATTACGTATATTTCATCAACGGCACGCGCGGCTTTGACGACGACAACGCCAAAAACAACGTTTTCGGTTCGGTAGTCAAGGGCGGGCTTTACCGTGCGGAACTTAACGGCGTCAAGACGGAAAGCGACCAAGGCAATCGCTTTAAGATAACCGCGGACTCGGAAACGGGTTCAAAACTCGTCGGGACCGCGGCGGTTACTTTCGACAACAAGAAGACTCTCGACGCGAGCGTGCAGAACATTGCGCCCAAGACGATAGGCACGTCCGGCTACCATAACGGCGGCGGAGTGTATATTTTCGGCAACTACGTATATTACGCAAGCCCGGACAACACCAAGAACAAACAGGGCGAAACGACCTACAAACGCACGTCCTTTTTCCGCGAGAAGCTCGACGGAAGCGAAACAATAAAAATATATACCACCGACGCGGAAACATCGGACAAGGCTTACGGCTTTTATAAATTCGACGGCGCGGTTTATCTCGTAACGGAAGACGAGCGCGACGGTAATTCCTGCATTATTTCCGTCAAGATCGGTTCGGACGGCAAGACGACCGTCAAGCGCATAGGTAAAGAAAAGTACAAAAAAGTTATTCTTCCGACCAACCCCACGTATTACGACGGCATATCTACGGACACCGTATACGATTATATTTATCTCGAATACGCGGGAAGCGATTTCGAAGAGGACAAGACTTCGCGTACCGACAACGTGCTCGCGTATATTCGCCCCGACGGAAGCGAATTCACCAAGTTCGCCGAAGGCAACGACAAACTCGATCTCGTATCGGTAAAGGACGATCTTGTTTATTATATCAATTCCACGTTATCCGGCGCGGCGCTTACCGCCCGCGATTACGATTCGCTCTTTACACATAGCGGCGGGTTTAACCAAAACGTCCTTACGCTCGACGCGCTCACTTCGGCCAGTCAGGTTTATCCTGCGGTTTTGGGTATGGGCGAGATAAATACCAACCGTATCCACGTATTTTTGGTAACGGATTCCAAGACTCTCACCGATTATACGGACGGAGGCAAGACCGTAAAACAGCTCGATACCGCGTCGAATTCGATATCCGTTCAGGCGACCGACGAGGGTAAAGTATTCTATTCTTTCGCCGACGCGGCAAACGAGATCAGATATTACGATCTTTACGCGGACGAGGTAGTGACCGTCGCGACCGATATTACCACCGGAAGTTTTGACGTGGACCTTATCGACAATTTCGTCGTTTATATGGGAATACTCGAAGAAAGATTCGACAGCTATACTTTCTTCTACGATCTTGCGCCCGAAAGAGCGGAACTTACAAATCTTTTCGTCGGCAGACGTAACGACGGCGACAATCGTTCTAAGATAAATTCTGTCGAACTTGCCGAGGAAGACCTTGCCAACGTAAAGAAAGTATACAAGAAAGGCAATTCGCTCGACGTGGACGGCTTGTATCTCACGCTCAAGTATTATCCTGACGAAGACGGTAACGTGCGCGAAGAGAAAGTAGCGGTCAAGAAGTCCTGGGTATCCGGATTCGATTCGTCAGCCGCTGCCGACGGTCTCGAACTTACGATCACGTATTCCGACGAGGCTGATAAGTTTACGGCGGTTTATACGGTCGATATCAATTCGTAATTTTTCGCGCCCGATAAACGGCGGCGATATACGGCGTGATGCTATGTTAAGACTCCCCCGACTGCGGGTTACGTAGGTTTACTACGCGCCCCTTGTCGGGGGAGTCTTGCCTTGCCTGACGCTCGTATCTCGCCGCCTTTGCTTTTTCGCGCCTGATATACTTCGCATCTCATTGTCAGCCGTCGCCGCGCCTTGC
>CACZPH010000064.1 GCA_902783025.1 uncultured Eubacteriales bacterium
AGATTTTCGCGTTCGAGATGGGGCGGCAGACAAGGCAAAGGGAGCCGGCACGAAGCGCGCGTACAAGGCGTACGTAAGCAAGTGCAGACTCCCTTTAACGCAGTATCACGCCACATATCGGGCGCGACAATAGAAAAAGACCTGAGCCGTAGCCCAGGTCTTTTTTGTGTTGTAGTATTGCGCCGCTTATTCGCCGCGAAAGGACGATTACTCGTTGGGAGTAAAGGTCGTCTTCATCTGCGAGAAGTTGATGGATCCGCCGGTACCCGCATCGGAGAAGCCGCCTACGCCGACGCAAACATTAGCCGCAGTCGGGTACATATTCTTGGTAACATCCCAACCTTGCATTACATGAACGGGATTAAACGCATTGGTCTTACCGTCTTTAAGGAACCAGAATCCGCTATTAGTGTAGGAAGCGTTGCCCGCGTCGTTGTTGACGAGCACGCCGCGTCCCGCGTACGGAACGAAGTTCTTCTCGAAGGCAAGACGAGTGTTGAGCGTGAAGTCGGGAGTCTCTTCGTATACGGGAGCGGTCTCCGCGTCAGCCGCCTGAACAAGCCATACCTTCCATACGTCGCCGGTGATCTCAGCTTTCATCCACAAGTTAGCCCACGTGGTGCTACTCTTGAGAAGCGAGTAGGTCGCGCGGTTACGAACAAAGCCTGCGTTAGCCTCAAGGATAGGTTTGGTGGTTGCGTTGTCGATCTGCGTGGTATAGCTGTAGCAGTTGGTCGCGCCCATAGACAAGTACCAGGACTGACCGTTGATTACTCCGAGACGAACGTACCTGTTGGTAGCGGGATCGAGCATCGTAATGCCGCCGCCTGCCCAGCCGAATACCTTACCGTCGATCTTGGTCTCGAAGGTGATGGTACCCGCCGTACGGTCGTAGGTCTTACCCTTGTAAGCCGCGTGAGCGCCGGTATTACCGCTGGTAGGAATGGTCCAGGTCCAGGTCGTAGCGTCGTTAGCGATCGTAGCGTGGCTAGTACCCTGATTGTACTTAACGATCTGCTCTTCTACGATGGCGTCGATCTCGTCCTGAGTCAAGGTCTTGTACTCGAAGTTCTCGTATCTGTAATCGTGCAAATAAGCGCCTAAATTTGCACCCGGGAAGCGTCCGGACTGCATAAGTCTGATGGAAGCCGCCTCGTCGGGGTTGATAAAGTTCATGGAGAATACGGTGTACTTGGTTGCCTTAGAGGGCTTGGTCAACATGATAAGCATCGTGCCGGTATGAACGTACATGATGTCTACCTTGGGATCCGCCGTAGCCGCGTAAGTCCAGGTATCCGTAGCCGAATCGTAGGTCTTGTTTTCAAGTTCGGTGTTAAGGTTCCATACCCTGGTACCAAAGCTATATGCGCCCCAGTTATTACCAGTGGACGACATACCCATGCCATACTGAGTGTACGTAGGCGTGGTAATATCGTGCTTAACGTACAGGTCGTGACTTACACCCGCTCCGTCTCCGTCGGGATCAGCCGTGATCGAGCGGATAGAATGGTTGGAATTAAGTACGCCGAACCACTCCTTGTAGTTGGTACGGAAGGCGATAGCGTGACCCTTGGTGAGCTTTTGCTTGATCTCGTAGGTCTCGTTCAGACCAACGTATTTATCAAAGTCGAGGTAGAAGGTGCCGAGTTTGTCGTTAGCGTCGGTATAGCCGAAGGTAGCGGTAGACTGGTCGCCCATATTGGTGATCTTGGTGCCCCAGATGTTTTCTACCGTGGTAATCGAAACAGCCTTGGTAGTAGCCGCTACGTCTTCGTCCGTTACGGTGAAGGAGGTAGCGCCGCCGAGCGTTCCGTTGCTCAATGCGATCTCAAGGTCCCATGTTCCCTTAGCGAGGTTAGCTTCGATCACGCCGCCGGCGCCTACGGTACCGTTGAGTACTTTTTCGCCCGAAGTGAGCGTGTAAGCCGCGCCTTCGTCGTAAGCCGCGCCGGTGATAGTAGCGTTGGTGCCCGCAACTTCGAGAGTCGCTACGAGCGCTACGTTAGCGTTCTCGGCGTCGTAAGAGTTCTCGAAGGTGTAAAGGTACTTCTTGCCGTATTCCTGAACGTTGTCGACGTTGAATACGTCAGCGCCGTTAGCGGTAAGTCCGGTGATGATATAGCCTTCGGGAGCGTTGATCGTTACGGAATTCGACTTAGCGGCGGGGAAGGTCGCAGCGCTGAGCGTCGCGTCCTGTCCGTCGATATTGTCGGAGATCGAAGCGGTCATCTCTACGGCGGGCATATAGTTGACGTTGAAGTTGCTGATCGACATATCGTGCTCGCCGTCGCCGTAAATGTATACGCCGAAGCATACGTCGGTGCCCATCGGGAAGAGTTTGGACGTGTCGGCCCAAGCCTTTTTGCCCTCAGATTGGTGCGACTGCATCCACGCCTTGACGTTGAACTTATTACTTGCCTTCCAGGTTGCTCCGCCGTCCTGCGAAATGAAGAGCTGCCACTCGTCTCCGTCAACGACAGCCTTGTAGTCGAACTCGAACGCGCCGTTGAGGCTGATCGACGGGAAGCCCGCTTCCTTATCCGCAATGTTGTCGAATCTGTAAGACCAGCCGTTGCCGGTTTCTACGGACGCTTCGACTTTGTTGGCGGTATTACCGTGCGGGAAACCTACGTTGAAGAAGTTTCCGGTAGCGGGATCGCACAAAGTAAAGCCTACGAAGGTGTCCGCACCGTTGGTAGTAATGCTCTTGACATGGTAAGTGATCTCCGCTTTGCCTGCGGTAATGCTGTAAGCCTTGTCTACGTACATACCGTAGTTTCTGCCCTTGACAGCGTTCCACTCGATGTCGGTGGTGCCTTCCGCCATGGGCGTAATTCTGTAATTCTTGCCAAGTCCGGACTGAGCGTCGGCAAGGATAGCACTGCTGTCGGCAAGGAATTCGAAGTTAGAGTACGTGTAGTCGAACTTCTTGCCGCCCGCGCCCGCAACCTGAAGGTTGAGAGCCGCGCCGTCGTCGGAAGCAAGAGCGATGGACGAGATCACGTTGTAATGCTCGTCGGTCGACATCTTGCCGAGGAAGTATCCGGTATCTCCCTGACGAACGTAAGCAAGATCGTAAGTATTGTAAACCTCGTTGAGAAGGTTGTGCGTGATGTTTTCGAGCGGGTACAGAACCGTGGCCGTGCCGCCAAAGTTCGTGCTCAGAGCGGTAAGACCCATGTTCTGACCGCCGAAGGTGGTCTTGAAGTAAGTATCGAAACGATCGGATTCGTTGACTCCGCTCTGAAGGTTGGAGCCGCAGCCCTCGTTGTATCTGAGCGATACTTTGATACCCTGTCCTTTAAGAACGGTGGGCGCTACGAAGAAGGAGCTGTTGCCGGACGTGAAGCGAGCGGTGAAAGTAGAATCGCTCGTGCCCGCAAACGAAGCCACGCCGTTGTTGTTGATACCCCAATTATTGTGATTGAGTTCGATATTAGCGGTGTCGGTCGTGTCGAGCTTAGCCGCGTCGATAACGATAGTCTGATCGCATCCGTAAACGTCTGCCGTTACGTCCGAGGTAAGCTTGTATTCGCCATAGGAAAGCTGAGCCTCGATCTTAGCGGTCTTGCCGGAAGCCACTACGTTGTTCTCCGCGTCCTTGATACGCCATGCAACGGTCACTTCGCCGCTGTTGGACTTGTCGACGAACGTGTAGTTGATAGCGGTCTTACGCGCTACGGAAGCAAACATTGCGGTAAGAGTGATATCCTCTTCCACATAAGCGGTATCGGGAAGCACTTCGCCGCCTACGCCCCAGCCGGAGAACGCGTAATTGTAGTAATTGTCGCTCTCCTTAGTGGGAGCCGGAACAGCCGCCTTAAGCTCGGCGATGGTGCTGCCGTAAGCCGCGTTGATCGTGGTTTCGGTATTGCCGTCGATATCGAGCGTTACGGTGTACTCCGCGGTAACTTTAGCCTTAGCCGCAAGTACCTGAGCGTTAGCCTCGGCAAGAGCGGGGTTAGCGTTGAGCGCCGCGATGTTCTCGTCGCAGGACTTCTCGAGATCGTACGTGATAGCGTAGATCTTAGCCTTAGCGGCATCCGCTTCGACGTCGAAGTCGGACTTAGCGTTAGCGTTGAGCTTGCCGTACCACTCCTGCTCTTCGTAAACCGAAGTAACGTTGGTCTGAACGGCGGTCTCGACAGCCGCGTTGAACGCCGCGAAGTCGTCCTTGTGCTCGTATGCGATAACGAGCTGACCGTACGCGGATTCGAAATTGGTCTGAAGTTCCGCAATCGTTGCCGAACCGTTGATAAGTCCGACCATTGCGGGAGTAAGCGTTACGTCCTTAGCGGTAGCGTAAGCGGTAAGGTCTACGATAGCGTTCTCCTTGAAGAGGTTGAGCGCTTCCGCCATCGCGCGAGTCTTCGAACGCGTGCGGATGGTCTCGGAAGCCGACTGAAGAGCCGCGAGCGAGGATTCCGTTCCGTCAAAGGTAAGCGCGTCGAAGCCTTCGAGTACGGAGCCTTCGGAGAAGTCGCGCTTGGAATACGAATAGTTGTAGCCTTCGGTCTCTTCGTTGACGGTGGTAGCGAATTCGGTGATCGTGTTGTTGTTGATCTCCGCCGCTACGTACGCGTCGAGTTCCTGAAGGAGAGCGTCTTTGATCTTGTTTACTTCGCCGCTGAACGAGTAGTAATTGAGAGACATGTTGTCGAACTGTGCCTCGATCGCGCCGTCGCCGTACTGCGAAGCGAAGAACTGAACATTGTTGCCCGAAATCGTCTGCGAAGCGATGGTATTAGCCGAAGCGCCGCCCGAAACGAGCTTGAGTTCGGTATCCGCGCCGTACATCTTGACCATATCGAGTTCGATGATCTTGACGAGATTATCCTGATCCGCGCCTACGTAAAGGGTGAAGATATCGCCTTGTACCTGAGCGCCGAGCGAATACTTGTATTCGTTGCCCTTAAGACCCGCGGCGGAAACGTCGCCCGCCGCAAAGGTAAGCGGATAAGCGGCAGGATTGAAGTAAAGCACGCCGCTGTCGGGAAGCGAAAGAATGCCGCCGTCGTTGATCCAGGTCGCTCTAGCGCACTGGCTGGAGTTGAACTGAAGTCTGCGTCCGTAGTCGCCGTTGAAGTTGGTGTGAACAAGCACGCCCTGAGTGCTGTAGTCAAAGCCTACGTTGAAGTAATGGCCGAATTCGTCGCGTACGCCGAGCCCAGCCGACTGAGCGCGGTTAGCGAGATTGCCGGCATAGTTGAACGCGCTGTACGAGGTAAGCGTAACGTCCGCGGTAGCGGAAAGAACGCCGTCCGTGCGATCGCCCTTGACGGGAAGCGCCTGAGCGCCGCCGCTGGAGGTGTGCGCGCCGACGATAACCGAATAAGTTTCGGTCTCTTCGTCGAGTTTCGCGAAGCCGTAGGGAAGTTTGTTGCCTATAGCGTCGGTAAGAGTCTGCTCTTCGAAGTTCTCGATAGCGAGATTGTAGTACGAGTACGCAAGAGTCGGGCCGTTAGCCGCCGTTACGTTGAGCTGTACGTAGCATCCGTCGTCTACCGCAAGATCCTGATAGCCGAGCGCGGTCCACTCGCCGCCGTGAGGACGCTGAAGAAGGTAAACTCTGCTTACTTCTTCGCCCTCCACTACGATATCCGAGCGAACGAACGCGTAATCCATCTCACGATCGATCCTGCCGGTGTTGAGAATGGTGTTGAGGTCAAGGGTAGACGAATCGTTGATAACGTGACCTCTATACAGTTTGCCCCAACGATCAAGTTTGAGTCCGCGGGTGCCCTCAAGGTTGGTGTCGCCCACGTCTTCTACCTTACCGGGCGCGGAGCAAAGCATGAACTGCTCGAACGCGTCAAGCATCTGTCCGTTGTCGGCGATGGGCTTGAATCCTTCCTCTTCGAATTTGAGAGTGAACGAAAGCATTTCGCCGTCCGCAAGATTGTGCTTGAACCAGTTGCGGATATTTCTTACTTTGTTGGTGTACTTGAGCGAAGCGAGTTTTTCTTCGTCGGTATCGCCCGAATACGAAAGAACCACGTTGTTGTCGTTGTCCGTCTGAACGGCGTACGGGTTAGCGAGAAGGGCGCCTTCTACGTTGACTACTTCGAAAGCGTTAGCCGCGTCCTCGGATACCTCGAAAGTCTTGGTAAGGCCGAGGAAGTCGTATCCGGAGCCTTCCACTACGAGCTTGTAGGTGCCCGCCTCGAAGCCTTCCGCTTCGTCGGTTCCCATAAGTTCTTCTTCGACTACGAACGAAACGGCGCCGCCGGAAAGATTTCCGGTCTTGACGGCGTTGTCTTCCGAGTCGTAAATCGTAAACGCGTTGGCGTCGGCGTTTTCGATAGCGATCGCCAGGCTTGCCTTGTATACCGCGTCGGGATTAAGTTCTACGTCGAACTTCGCTACGATAGTAACGTTGCCGGTAACTACGTCTACCGCGAAATTCCACGCGGTATCGGTGGGCTTGCCGTCCGCGTCCGCTACGAACCAACCCGCAAAGGTGTAAGTATAAAGATTCGTGTCTTCTTTTTGAGGATCTTCCGCAGGCGCTTCGATCAAGGCGCCGTAAAGCACTACGCGCTCTTCGCCGCCGAGATTAACGGTATAGCTGCGCCTTACTTCCGTAAACTTGGGCGCAAGAACTAAGGTCTCGCCCGAAAGTTTGTCGGTTTCGAAATCCCACTTTCTGGAGGTAACTTCGCCGTTTTCTTCAACGTACCAGCCGTCGAACGTGAAGTTGAATTCCGCCGTGCTTTCCTTGGTGGGTGCGACATCGGGCTCGTCGATCGCCGTGCCTTCGCGGCCGCGTCCGTCGTATTCGCCGTCGTACGCGTCATAATTAAACGTATACGCGCATATGCCCGCCTGTTTTTCGTTAGCGGTTACGGCAATGGGCTTGCTGTAGGTCTGACCGTTTACTTCGATGCTTACGGTGATCGTCGCGGTGCCCGCGCCTACGTACGTGATAACGCCGTTTGCAACCGTCGCAACCTGCTCGTTGTCCGAAGTCCAGGTAAATACCGGGTTGTCAACGTCGTTGATCGACGCCGTTACCGTCTTGGTCGCGCCGTATTCGAGCGTTACGCTCTCGTCGCTTACGCTGAGCGTGTAGGTCACTCCGGGAGTCGTAGCCGCCGATACGTTGATCGTGATCGTCTTGGTGTAGGTCTCGCCTTCGTACTGCAACGCTACCGTGATGGTCGCGGTGCCTTCGCTTACCGCCGTGATAACGCCATTGGTTACCGTAGCAACGGAAGGCGCGGAACTGTTCCACACGAAATTGAGCGCGTCGGTCCCTTCGTAACCGTCAAGAGCCGCCGTTACGGTAGCGGTATCGCCTTCGGTAAGGGCGATGATTCCGTCTGCGTCGTCGATCGTCAGGGTGTAAGTCTTGTCGGGTACGTCGGGTTTGTCGGGTTTCTTGGAATTGTTGGAATTACATCCGACGGCAACAACCGAGACCGAAAGAGCAAGGGCACCTATGGCGCCGACTTTCAACAACTTGTCTTTTTTCATCTTTTCTCTCCTATATTGAAAATATTTTTGCCCAGCCTTACGCCTTACCGTGCAAAATCTCAAAAAGTCCCGATATTTACGTAAGGCTAGACTACCAGCTAGTACAAGTATAGCATACGGCTTTCGGAAAATGCAAGCATTTTTTATTTTTTTATGCTTTTTTTTAGATTTTTTCAAAATTATTGAGAAAAAAAGCCGAGATAATTTACAATTGTCTAAAAATTGTAGTGAGATTTGCGGCCGGAAAGTCGCCGCCTTGCCCGTATCGGAACGATCGGGAGAACGGGAACGAGCCGGGAAAGGAAAAACGCACCACTATATTTTGTGGTAGAAAGCAAAGAAAGACGGAATATATTGTGGTATAAAAGCAAACGCGGAAAGCCTTTGAGGCAAGGGGAACAAAAAAAACCGGCGTTACGCTACGTCGGTTTTCCGTTAAAATAAATCAAAGAGATTTTTGCCGTTAAGAAACGAGAAAAGTTAAATCAAAGAGATTTTCGGCGGCAAGGCGGCACGGTAGACAAAACGAAAAGCAAAGCGGCGAGATACGAGCGTCAGACAAGGAAAGAGCCTACCGCCAACGAGGCGCGGTCGTGGGACGACTCCCAACTAAAACAACGAGATTTTCGCGTTCGAGATACGAGCAGATCGAGGAAGTCCGAGCCGCTCCGAAGTGCGCGTTACTTTGCGTACGCAATCGAGGGGCGGCGACGGCTGACAATGAGATGCGAAGTATATCGGGCGCGAAAAAGCATTGGGGCGCGTACTAAAGCGTACGTAACCCGCAGTCGGGAGTTGTTTGACACAGCATCACGCCGTATATTGCCGCTGAATTACTTGTTGTATTTTTTTTGGAGGGCCGCCAGCATCTGCTCCAAATCCTTCTCGTCCGGATCGCGGCGGGGCGGACGGCGGTCGTTATTGTTGCGGTTGCCGTTTCTGTTGTTCGGGCGGTCGTTTTTGCGCTCGGGGCGCTTAGCCGCGCCGTCTTCGCTGCGCATCGACAAGCCGATACGGTGCTTTTCGGGATCGACGGATATTACGCGGACCTGCACTACGTCGCCGACTTTGAGTACGTCGGAGGGGTGCTTTACGTAGTCGTCGGACATCGCCGAAATATGAACGAGTCCGTCGTGGTGCACGCCGATATCAACGAACGCGCCGAAATCCGTCACGTTACGCACGGTTCCGGTTATGGTCATGCCGACCTTGAGGTCGCTGATATCCATAAGGTCCGCTCTGAGTACGGGCGGGGGCAACGCGTCGCGTATGTCTCTGCCGGGTTTGGTAAGATCTTCGGCGATATCGTTGAGCGTCATTACGCCGATACCGAGCGAGTCGGCGACTTTTTGCGCGCCGGCGATCGCTATTCTGCCGCGGAGATGATCGAGTTTGCCGTCCTTGACGTCCTGCTCGGTATAACCGAACTGCGCGAGAAGTTTCTTCGCCGCTTCGTACGACTCGGGGTGAACGCCCGTATTGTCAAAAACGTTTTGCCCGCCGACGATGCGTAAGAAGCCCGCGCATTGCTCGTACGCCTTGGGCCCGAGCTTGGGAACTTCGAGAAGCTGTTCGCGGCTTACAAACGGCTTACTTTTGCGGTACTCGACGATATTTTTGGCGATCGAAAGGTTAAGTCCCGACACGTACGAGAGAAGACTGTACGACGCGGTGTTGAGATCCACGCCGACAGAGTTTACGCAGTCTTCGACTACGCCTTCGAGCACTTCGGTAAGGCGCTTTTGGGGCATATCGTGCTGGTACTGGCCCACGCCGATCGACTTGACGTCGATTTTGATGAGTTCCGCCAAAGGATCCTGCAGTCTGCGCGCGATCGATACCGCGCTGCGGACCGTTACGTCGTAGTCGGGAAACTCTTCCGTTCCCTGCTTGGAAGCCGAATATACCGACGCGCCCGCTTCGTTGACTACCGCGTACGACACGGGGCGCGGACATTCCTTGATAAGATCCGCTACGAAAATCTCGCTCTCCTTGCTCGCCGTGCCGTTACCTATCGAAATAACGTCCGCGTTGTACTTGAGAATAAGATTTATGAGTACGCGCTTGGCCTCTTCCGTTTTGTTCTGGGGCGGCGTGGGATAAATCACCGTATGGTCGAGGACGTTGCCGCTCGCGTCGATAACGGCTATTTTGCAGCCGGTACGGTACGCGGGATCGAGTCCTATGATCGTTTTGCCCTTGAGAGGCGCTTGCATAAGAAGCGGCTTGAGGTTGACTTCGAACATCTTGATAGCCTGCTCCGACGCCGAGTCCGTAAGATCCGAACGCACTTCGCGCTCTATCGACGGGAAAATCAGCCTTTCGTATGCGTCCTGCGCGGTCATTGCGAGCACTTCGTCGAAAATGCTGTGCTTTATATACGCCGCTTTGATTTTCGCGACCGCGGGCTCTTCGTCCGCGACTACGCTTACCTTAAGACAGTCTTCCGCTTCGCCGCGGTTGACCGCTAAAATCCTGTGCGGGGGAATGGTCGATATTTTCTCGGAAAACTCCTTGTACATCTCGTACGTATTGAGTTTTTCCTTGTCTTCCTGCTTGGGATTGAGAGCGGCGACAATCTTGCCTTCCTTATTGAGATACGCTCTCAAAGTCTTGCGAAGTTGAGCGTCGTCGGAGAAAACTTCGGCGATTATGTCGAGCGCGCCCTGCAAAGCCTCCTGAGCCGTCGCTACGCCTTTTTCTTCGTCTACGTACGGCGCGGCTACGTCCAGAATAGCTCCGCTCTGCAATTCCTGCGCGAGTATGACGTCGGCAAGAGGCTGCAAGCCCTTCTCGATAGCGACGGAAGCGCGGGTCTTTTTCTTCTGCTTGTACGGACGGTAAATATCCTCGACTTCGGTCATCGTCTCAGCCGCGTCCAAAGCCGCGCCGAGCTCGTCCGTCCACTTGCCCTGACCTTCTATAGAGCCGCGCACCTCATCCTTGCGCTTGTCAAGGTTTGTAAGATACGTGAGCCTGTCCGCAAAATCGCGCAACAGCTCGTCGCTCGCGCCTCCGTGCATTTCCTTGCGATACCGGGCGATAAACGGTATCGTATTGCCTTCGCCGATAAGATCGACGACGTTGGAGGCGTACTCCGGTTTCATGTTGAATTCCTGCGCTAACTTAAGTTTGATGTCCATGTGTGGTCCTCTCTCATTATTTCCCGTAAACTTTCGTGCGGTAATATAGATTGTAGCACAACCGATGAAATTTTGCAACGAAATAAACGGAATTTTCGTAAAACGAAACGCGCCGAAATCATAACGGGGAAAAAAACGGAATATATTTTAGCCTGCGGAGGTAAAACATGAACGAAATCAAAAAAATCCACGACCTTCATATCTTTTCGCGCTCGGCCATCGATATGAGCGGAGTCCTGAAAGTCGTACAGGCAAAGCCCGAAAACGTCCGCCTCTCCACAAGCGACGGGGACCTCGCGATAGACGGTAAAAACCTGAAAATCAAAAAGTTCGACGAGACGAGCGGGGAGTTTTCGCTGTCCGGGGAAATATGCCGACTTGCGTACGAAAAACCCAAAACGTCTTTCGTAAAACGTATTTTCAAGTGAGCGCCGCGCCGTACCTGCTCGCGCTTGCGATCGCTGTTTTGCAGATAGTGTGCGCGAACGTTTTCGGGCGCTTGAAAGTCGGGATCGGAGGAAGGATAGCGCTTGACTTTACGTGCGCTTTTCTTTTTCCGTCGGTATTCGTCGCCGTAAGCGCGCTTGTCTTCGGAAACGGCACCGAACGCGGTCCGCTCGTCTTTTACGCCGTACTGCTGATCGTCGCGGCGGCGGGAACGGGAATAGTAAAAAGTAAACGCCCGGACAGTTCCGGGCGCCGTAAATAATAATATGCTTTCGCACGTTTTGCGCAATACGTATCGCGAAAACGCGTATATTTAAGGTCAGTCGACGTATAAATCGAATCCGAAGAAATTTTGCTGTCGAAGCGCTTCGTAAAGCACAATCGCAACGGAGTTTGACAAGTTGAGCGAACGGACTTCGCCCTTCATGGGAATACGCAGGGTATTGTCGAAATTACCGCGCACAAACCATTCGGGAAGTCCTTTCGTTTCTTTGCCGAAAATAAGAAAACTGCCGTCTTTGAACTTTACGTCCGTATAATTCCGCCTGCCGCGCGTGGAGAGCAGATACATTTTGGCTCCGGCGTTTTTTGCGAGAAAATCGTCTAACGAATCGTAATAGTAAATCGTAAGTTTGTCCCAGTAGTCGAGCCCGGCGCGCTTTAAGTTGCGGTCCGTTATCTCGAATCCGAGCGGGCGCACAAGGTGCAAAGCCGCTCCGGTGCAGGCGCAAGTGCGGGATATATTACCGGTATTTTGTGGAATTTCGGGTTCTACGAGTACGATATTAAACATTTGTTTTCCTTAAAGTTTGCTTGCCGATACGGCGTCGCGGTACCATGCCGCGGAGAAAGGTTTGCCGTCGCCGCTTCCGTCGCACCAGTAATCGAGTACGGGCGCTTCGAGTTCGGGAATACTCTTTATTTTGCCCTTGACGTACGCTTTGAGTACCTTACGGCAATGCTCTATGCGCAGCATAAGTCCGCCGAAACGAACGTCCTGAATTTCGAAGCCGAAAGGTTTGTTTTCCACGTGCCACTGGTACTTGAACGCAAGATATAACTTCTCAAGTTCTTTTTTTAGTGGTTTGTATGTCTTTTTGAGTATCTTTTTGAGCGCCTTTTTGTCGCCGGCAAGATACGCCTCGCGGGTGCGAAGGCTGAGGTCGTATTTGTATTTCAGCACCCTGCAAAGCCTTTCTTGCGTTTCGAAAACGTACTTGAGCGTTCCCGCCGCCGCTTTAGCCTTGCCTATGCGTTCGGCAAAGCCGATAAAGTTATCCGCTTCGCCCTTATTGATACGGTTGTCGTACACGCCGAAGAACGGATCGGAGAAAAGCATGCCTTTGCAGTTCGCCTTGTATTCGTTAAAGCCCTGCGCGCGGTTGGCAAGATCCAGCGTCATAAAGTCTTCGCGGCTAACGCCGGTAAGAGTGAGCACGGCGGGCTCGTGTTTTTCCCTGCCGTAAGCGAGATCGGAAGCAAAGCATAAACCGGGAATAAGCGCGAACGGCGAACATTCCGCTCCGTCGTCGCCCCACATGGTCAAAAATACGTTGTTTACGCCTTTTTCTCTGCACGAAGCAAAGCCCGCGGTCGTCGCGACTTCGCTCCACTCGTTGAGCGGCGCGAATCCGTACCACTTCCAGATACCGCCCGCAAATACCGTTTCGTTTTTCTTAAAGCAATGGTGGCGGTCGATCATATCGTCGTAATCCGCTTTGTCCCCGCTGTAATAGTTCCAGTAAACGAGCCGTAATCCTTCGGGTACGAGCGAAGTTATCTTTTCGTCGATCATCGGCGCGTCGTGAGGCACATAGTACGTTCCGTACGCGAGGCGGAAGAACATATCGCTCCACATCATCGGTTCGAAACCGTGCGCGTGCGCTATTTCGACTACCTTGCTAAGGTGGCGAAGCATTATGTCGGAAATATTCTCGTAGCCGTGGCGGTCGAGGAATTTTCCTCTGCCGACGTTGTGCGCTTCGTCCATTCCGATATGTACTTTGCGCGAAGAAAACGTCTTTTCGAGTTGCGTAAAAATTTTCTCGATAAACTCGTACGTTTCCGGCTCGTCGACGAGCAAAATGTCGTCGATGTCGTTGATGCGCTTGAACCTGTTCCACTTAAACGCCTGGTTAAGGTGCGCGAGCGTCTGAACGCAGGGCACGAGTTCGATATCGTAAGACTTGCAATACAGATCGAGTTCGGTAAGTTCTTCGCGTGTGTATCTGCCGCGAAGATGGCCGAAATACGGTTCGTCTTCTATTTCGTAAGTGTCCTCGGTGTAAAGCTGGAGTTGGTTATACCCCATAAACGCGAGATAATCGACGAATTTTTTGAGCGACTCAACGGTAGGCACCGCGTTGCGCGAGCAGTCGAGCATTACGCCGAATTCGTTGAAGGCGCATTTTACCTCGCCCTTCTTGTCGTCGCTGCCGAGAGCGTAAAACAAACCGTAAAAGAATTCGTACGCCTTATCGTAGTACACGACTATCGAATCGCCGTCTTTTTCGAATCGCGGCGCGTCCGACTTTTCCGCTTTTACGCGGACTCCGGACTCGGAAAATCCGATCCCGGCTTGCAAACTCATTCTCTCAAGTCTCGACTTAAGTTTCGGCTCGAGCGCGGTTACGTTAAGTGTTTTCATAACTCCTCCGTATTGGTTCGTACATATCAATTTTAGCATATCGGCAAGGTTTTATCAAGCGTTTTGAGAGGTTTGACGAATATTACACGTGCGGCGGGCGTAAAATATATACGGAGGATTATTATGGAAATTACGCGCAAAAAATCAAACGACGCTCTGTTTACTTTTATCGCCTGCGTGGGCGCTACCGTAGTGCTCGGCTTCATCGCGGGCTTGGTTTCCGGCTCGGTAAGGGGATACGACGGATACGTCCGCCCCGTACTCACTCCGCCGCCCGCGGTATTCGGGATCGTATGGCCAGTTTTGTACGCGCTTATGGGAGCGAGTCTTTTCGTCGTCATTACTCAAGGCAAAGACGAAAAACTCAAAAAAGCCTTTTTCGTCCTGTACGGCGTGCAACTCGCGCTCAATATAACGTGGCCGTTCGTTTTCTTTACCGCAAACCTGCTCGTTACGGCGGCGCTGATATGTATTTTGTTAGACGGCGCCACGCTCGCTCTTACCGTCGTCGCTTTCAGGGAAAACCGCCTTGCCGGCTCGCTGCTCGTGCCGTATATGCTATGGCTTCTCTTCGCGACGTACCTGAGCTGCGCTATCGCCATACTGAACTGAAAAATCAAAACGCACGCAAAAAACAAGCCTTCCGCAATACCGCGGAAGGCTTGTTTTCGGTATAGGTTAAGCGCATACGTATTGAGTTTTTATATGATCTGGCGCGCCCACTTGCCGGAGTGCCAACGGATCTCGTACATAATGGCGCGGAACCATTCGTCGCAGATAAACGCTATCCAGAGTCCCACCAGACCGAGTCCGCACGCCACCGCGAACACGTATGACAAAAGCACGGCGTTGAGCCAGCACGAAATTATGGAAATGATCGTCGTAAACATTACGTCGCCCACGGCGTTGAGCGCGAACTGCGAAGAGTTGTTCATGCCTCTTGCGACCTCTACCGCGATATCGAGCGCGAATACCGGGAGTACGACGGAAAGATGGTCGGGGTTGTGGTCGAATATTCCGTACAGCGGCTCGCGGAAAAGAAATACTATGACGGCGAAAAATAAATTAAGCGCGCAGGTCACTAAAATATGGCAATGCTTCATGCGCTTGATACGCTCGTACTCGCCCGCGCCCATAAGCCTGCCTATCATGAGCGACGAGCCGTTGGCTACCGAATAGCCGAGCATATAGATATACATCAGAATACTGTTGCAGTATACTTTGATGTTGATGTACTCGACGCTGATATTGGCGATAATTATCGTGGTAATAAACGTCGAGATCGTATAAGACAGCTGCGAGATAAGCCCGGGCACGCCGATAAACAAGGTCTTTTTCATAATGCGGCGGTTGAGTTTGTATCCGGTGTATATCTTATACTTCTTGTATACGATATAGGTCACGATCGCGCCGAGCAACGTTATCCACACGGAATTGGCGGCAAGCATGATCGGTATGTCGATATTCTTCGACAGGGGGGTATAGAGGAAAATCGCGAGATGCGCCGCGGAAAGCGCTATTCTGCCTATCGTTATGCCCACTACCCACGCCATTTTGCCGTAGCAACGCAAAACCGTAGAGTACGCGGTAACGAGTATGCCGAGGGCGTTGGCGATAATAGAGCCGATGAAAATGACGCGCGCGTACTCAAGCGCTCTGCCGGAAATATTGAACCAGCCGAACATTACGTCCTGCATAAGTATCCCGACGAGCGCGACGGCGGCGTACACGACGACCGACAAAAATATCGAGTTGATCAGGATATTGTCGATTATTTCGCGGTTATTCTTGCCCAGCGCCTGCGAAAGCAGTATTCCCATACCCGTACAGCCCATCATGGAAATATTTACGAGAACTCCGACTATCTGCCCCACCACGTTGTTGGCGGTAATGATGGCGGGATCGAAATTGGACAGCATTGCCGTCGTGACGGAGTTTATAACCGAGTTTATTACCAATTGAAGAAAAATAGGAAAAGCAAGGGAGAACAAATTGAGTTTCCCGTTTCTATCTTCAAGAGTAAAAAGACTTTTGTCTAATTTCATAGTGCGTAAAGCGGACTTTTTAAACAAAAAGCCGCAAAAATCGTAGTCGTTGCGTCTTGAAAAATATAAATATTGAGATATCAGATCGGCCTGTCAGCCGTAAAATCCGCAAAAATTCCGCAAGTGCGGTAAGCATTCGCGTTACGATCGGTTTCGTCATAATATCGCGCGTCGGCGCCTCTTAAAAACTCCATGCCGCTACCTCTTAATGAGTTATCGTGATTACATTATATACGAGCGAAAAAATAATGTCAACGAATAAAAAGAAAAAATATTATTTATTTTCTACGCGGTCGGACGGGCGCGAGAATCGCTTTGCGAAAAAACGCTTGCAATAAACGAAAATTCGTAGTATACTGAATAAGTAAACTTGCGATCGGATCGTCAGAATAATCCGTATGGTTGCATAATACCGCGTTTTCCCGGCTTTTTCGGTCGCGCAATAATATCGAAACGCGAATACTGCTCCCCCGCGACGGAAAAGCGGGGATCGGAGAGATAATGAACAAACGTATTCAAAAATTCGCCGCGTTTATGCTTGCGAGCGCGTGCGCGTTGGGCGCGGGCGGGTGCAGACAAACCGCCGTCGTTCTCAAAAACATTTACCGCGCGGGATTTCCTCTTCCGTACGTTACGGCAATAGAGGAAAACGAGCATAACGTATATGACGGAGATAAGTTTTACCACAACAACGCGCAATTTTCCTGCGCGGATCCGGGAGCCGCATATTTCAGTCGCGAAGAAATAGAGGACTCGTACTCAAAGCTGCTCGCTCGCGAAAAACAACTCGCCGCCTTTGACGAGAGCGTTTTCGTCGAAAAATACGGCACGAGCGCGGAATGGGCGCAAAAATACGCCGAAGTCTTCTACGTTGCCGCGACGGGCGGGTATTCGACCGACGTCGGCGCGTACTCGAGCGAATATCCGGACGCGTGGTTTACGACTTTCAGGCTGTGGAGCTCGGACGATCTTAACAACTGGAAACTCTGCGGAGATTTCGGAGGTTCGGCATTTATCGGCACGCACAACACCTGGGCGAGCAAAGATTTGGTATGGGCGCCCGAGATAATACGCGACGAAGAATCGGGGCTTTTCCTTATGTTCTTCTCGTGCGCGGCCGTAAACGGCGACGGCGTCAACGGACTGCAAAAAACCGACGATTTGCACGACAGATTGCAGATAGGCGTGGCTTGCTCGGTTTTTCCGACAGGACCGTACTCTCTCATAGACGGTGAAAAATACTACTCCTCTCTCGCCGCCCTCAACGCCGACGGCACTCCCGCGACGATACAAAAAGACGGCAAGACTTACGCGCTTTACCGCGACGACATAAAGAAAAACGAAATACTCACCGAAGTCAAAGACGGTAAATTCCTCAACCGCAACGGCATGGAACTTACCTGCATGGTAAACCCGTTTAACTTCGGCGTTTACGCTCCGCAAATGGTAACGCGCGATCCAAACCCCGCGCAGGAAGGCACGGGAATATTCGCCAATATCGACGCAAGTCCATTCGTCGACTCAAAAGGCAACAAGTACGTATATATGGTAGAGCATATATCGTCCGTCAACAACACCAACAGATGCTGGGTAATAGGTATGGACGACTGGCTGACGCCAAAGTACGAAACGCTCAAAAAAGTCGCTGACGTAAACGGCTCGGCGATATTCTATGACGAAACCGCTCCGATAGGCGGCGTGGAAAGCGCTTTGAAAAACGGTTCTTATCTTTGCGAAGGACCGTACGTTGTAGAACACGAAGGGTGGTTTTATCTCACTTACGCGCCGGACGGCTACGGAAGAAAATCATACGCGGTATGCGTGGCGGTAGCGAACAATCCTTACGGTCCATTCGTGAAAATGCGCGAATACTCCCCCGCTATCGGTATGTCGGGTATGGGTACTCTTACCGGCACGGGGCATTGTTCGTTCGTAAAGGCGGGAAAAGAACTGTATTGCGTTTATCACGCCATCGACTCGCCTTCCGCTTATCACTGGCGCGCGCTCGCCGTGGACAAAGTGGTATTCAAGACTTACGACAACTTATCGTTTTCCGCTATGATAGACGAGCAAGCCGAAGCCGCGGACGCTTACTACGCTTCGCTTTCAGACGAGCAAAAACAAGAAAGCGGCAAGCGCGACGGCGCGTTCGTGCGCAACTGCTTTGCCACCTGCAACGGCACGGGCTACGAACCTACGACGGATACGGACATAGTTCCCGTAATGTACGGAAATGGTCCCACGTATACTGTTATGCCGCTCCCCGATTCGGTGCATAAAGACGGCAAGCGCAACGTCGTGCTCGACGAGGACGCGAAGGTCGTTCTTTCGGACGGCGAAAAGAGTACCGAGATTTACGCCGACGACGAACTTATTTCGTCCGACGACAAGTCCGCAAAATACGAAGTATGGGGAAGACACTCGTTAAGGCTCGAAATAACTTTCGAAAACCCGAAGCGTATAGACGCGATCATGATCTTCAACAGTATGAACTATATGCACGCTTTCCGTAAAGTTTCGTCGATCGTATTCAAGCTTGCCGAAAAACCGTCGTGGTACCCGCAAGGCAAACTCTACAACGGCTACTGCTACATCGAGGATCTTCCGGTAAACGCCGATCAATGGGACGACGGCAAAATGCTGATGAATCCCTGCTCGTCGGCAAACGCGGTATTCAACGAAATAACCGTTACCGAGATAGATATTTATCTTACAAGCGAAGACAAAATAGCGCACGACGAAGAATTGTTCGGCTACTCGGACGACTTCGATATCGCGGCTTTGTCCGAGGTTTACGTGCTGGGCAAGGAGGCGGAGATCGATGAGTAAACTGAAAAAATTCCTGTGTCTGCTTTCCGTTTCGCTGTGCTTTTTCCTTCCGGGCTGCATCAAAATGAGTATGATGGTAGACGTGCTCGACGGAGAAGGTTTGCCGGAATACTCCGGGAAAATTCAAGCAGCGCGCGGACCCGAAACCGATCTTGACGAGATGATAATCAACGGCGTCGAAGACGAAGGAGAATGGACCGGGGTCGCCGCCGTCGAAAAGCTATACGTGATAAACGCCGACGGAACGGCGGATTTTAAGACGATAGTAAAGTGCAAAACGAGCGAAAAAGGTCTGTACGTGTTCGCCAAAGCGATCGACTACCAAAACATTCGGTTTTCGGACAGATACGACGCAAACAACGACACGATGCGTCTTTGCGTCGGCAAAGCGGACTACAGCGGCGCGATAAACTTTAAGGCGGAGGCGTACAACCTGTATCACACGGCGCACTACGTAAAATACGCCACCAAATGCGGCGGACAGATCACTCAAAAAAAGCCCGATCAAAACGTCGGATCCTTCATAACTATCGAACTCTTTGTTACCTGGGACGAATTGAAAACGAAATCGGGAATAAACCGCGAAGACGGGTTCTGCGTCGCGGCGGACTACAACAATTACAACTACTACGAAACTACGCAAACAAACGTCGTCGGAACGAGCGTGCTGAGCGAATACGCGACGAAGTACGACCGCGACGGAAACGCCTTGTAAAACAAATAAAAAACCGACCTTTTCGCGAGGTCGGCTTTTTTTGTTTCCGTTTCGGTAATTATTAAAGAAGTGATATTAAACGCAGAAAAAGGTTTCGGTTTTCGGAAGTTTATTCGGTAACGATCTTCGCTACTCTTACGACGAGATCGTTGCCGTACTTGTACGGAATAAGTCTTATTCCCGCTACGCCCAAGCGTTGGGTAAATCGGAGTTTTTCGCCGCTGTCAAGCCACTCGACCGACTTTATTTTAAGCCTGGTCCCGAACGTGACGTTGCACTTGTCGCCGCTGAGAAGCGTTACGTCGGGGTTGGACGAAATGGGAAGATCGTGACAGAACAGATACAGCGTTTTGCCTCGGCGGAGAACGAAATCCTTCTCGCCGCAACGCGCGTAAGGACGGGGAAGATAAACGGCCTCACGATTTATTTTCATCCACCTGCCTAAATACTTGAGCGTTTCCGCCTCGAGCGGATGCACGCTTCCGTCGGATCTCGGTCCTACGTTGAGAAGATAGTTGGCCCCGTACGACCTGCAATAACAGAGGTCCTCGATAATATCCGTAAGGGAGCGGTATCTCATATCGTTTTCGGCATATCCCCAATGCTCGCAAAGCGTCTGACAGGTTTCGCTCGCGACGTACTTTTTTGCGTCTTTCGGGTTTACCGCGAAGGGCTTGCCGCGCTCGAACGTCACGGAGTCGATCTGCTCGCTGCCTACCTTCCCTCGATCGTTGAGTCCGGTATTGTTGATGATCATGCAGTCCTGACGGGAGCGGATAAGCGAATACAACTTTTCTATCTCCCAGTCAGCGGAGGGATCCTTGAGCGAACGATCCCACATTCCGTCGAACCACAGTCCGCCTATTTTGCCGTAAGACGTCAAAAGAATATCCACGGACTTGCGCAGGTACTCAAGATATTTCGGAAAGTCGGTCTTATACTCTTCTACGTGCCAATCGAGCAACGTGTGATAAAAGAACGGCACGATCTTTTGTCTGTTGCACTCGTCGACGAACTCGCGCACCAAATCTCTGCCGCAAGCGTGGATCGAATCGAAGTCGCTGAGCCCCTTGGTGTCGTAAAGAGAAAAGCCGTCGTGATGGCGCGTTGTGAGTACGATATATTTGCTCCCCGCCCGCTTGGCAAGTCTGACTAAGCGGCGCGCCCACTTTGGATCGGGATTAAACTTGTGAATAAGCTCCTCGTATTCTCTTACAGGCACTTGTCGGTTGTTAAGATTCCACTCTATCCACTCGCCGCTGCCTAACAGCGAATACAATCCGAAATGCACGAAAGTGCCTACGCCAAGCTTTTCGAATTCTCTGATACGCGTTTCTACTATCATTTTCCTTATCTCCTTAAAGAATTACTTATATTATACCAAAGCGAAACTTCGAAATCCATCGTTTCGGCGCACTTTGCGAAAATAAAAAACGCCGCGCACTGTTACCGTCGCGGCGAATTTTTTTATTTTATACCCAAGGTCATAATAAGGACGTTTATATCCGCGGGAGTTACGCCGCTGATACGGCTCGCCTGCCCTATCGAAAGAGGCTTTACGGCGTTGAGCTTTTCGCGCGCCTCTATCCTGATGCCCGAAACGGTCGAATAATCGAAGTCGGCGGGAAGGGCGCGGCTCTCGAATTTTTTTTGGTCCGCGCGCGCTTTTTCGGCGCGGCTCAAGTACCCTTCGTATTTGACTTCGGTAAATATCTGCTCCACGACGTCGGCGGGGTACGGCTTGAATACGTCGAAGTATTCGCCGAAAACGCGCTTATCGACTTTAGCTCGCGTAAGTATTTCCCTTACGCTCAGCCCTCTTGCGGGAAGCGGCTCGCCTATGCGCTCGAACAGCGGCTTGAGTTCGCTCGGTCTAAAGCGCGTATCGAGAAGCGCGCGGCACTCTTCGAGCCCTTTTAGTTTACGCTTGAATCTGCGCCAGCGCTTGTCGGATACGAGTCCCGCCTTGCGCCCGATTTCGGTAAGTCTTACGTCGGCGTTGTCCTGACGAAGCGACAGTCTGAACTCGGCGCGCGAAGTCATCATTCTGTACGGCTCGTTGGTGCCTTCGGTAACCAGATCGTCGATAAGTACGCCGATATACGAATTGTCGCGCGTAAAGACGATCTGCTCTTTGCCCCGAAGCATAAGCGAGGCGTTTATTCCGGCGACTATTCCCTGCGCCGCCGCCTCTTCGTAACCCGAAGTACCGTTTATCTGTCCGGCGAAGAACAAGCCTTTATACTTCTTGTGCTCTAAAGTCGGATAGAGTTCGAGCGGGTTGATGCAATCGTACTCTATGGCGTAAGCGTCGCGCATGATCTGCACGTTTTCAAATCCCTTGATGGTATGATACAGCGCGTACTGTACGGAAGCGGGAAGCGACGACGATATTCCCTGAACGTACATCTCTTCCGTCTTGTCGCCCTCGGGTTCGAGAAAGAACTGGTGTCTTTCCTTGTCCGCAAAACGCATGACTTTGTCTTCTATCGACGGACAGTACCTCGGACCCACGCCGTTGATAAGTCCGGCGTATTTGGGCGCGAGCATAATATTTTCTCTTATTACGTCGTGCGTGGCGGTATTGGTGTAGCCCAAGTAGCAAACGCCGCCCCTCTTGTTGACTTTTTTCTGATCGCTCATGACCGAAAACGAGTAAATATCTTCCTCGCCTTCCTGCACTTCGAGCGCGCCCAGGTTTATCGACTTCCTGTGAACGCGCGCGGGCGTGCCGGTCTTGAAACGTCTTATTTCTATGCCCATGTTTTTGAGCGCGTCGGAAAGATAATTCGCCCTGTTGAAGCATACGGGACCGCGGTTTTCGAAACAGTCGCCCACGATTATGGTCGACTTGAGATACACGCCGCACGCCAGTACCACCGCGCGGGCGCGATACGTGAGCCCGTAAACGGTTTTTACTCCCGTGACGCGGTCGCCTTCGTGCAAAATTTCTTTGACTTCGCCTTGACGGAGCGTGAGGTTGGGCGTGTTTTCGAGTACGCTCTTCATATAGTCGTGATATGCGTACTTGTCGATCTGCGCACGTAAGGAATGCACCGCCGGGCCCTTGGACGAGTTGAGCATACGAAGCTGAGTAAGGGTTTTGTCCGCCGCTACGCCCATTTCTCCGCCGAGCGCGCCCACTTCGCGCACCAAATGTCCTTTCGCCGTGCCGCCGATGCTCGGATTGCACGCAAGATAGCCGACGTTGTCGAGCGTAATGGAAAAGACAATGGTCTTTTGCCCCGTGCGAGCCAGCGCGAGCGCCGCTTCGATACCCGCGTGCCCTACTCCTACCACTATCGCGTCATAATTAAAGTCTTCTGCGTTGAGTTTTACCATACTATCCTCTTATGCGAATATGCGCATATGACCGAATAAAGAAACGGTCGGGTATAAGTATAACCCAACCGTTTGCTTTTGTCAATTAAATGAGTTTATCTTAAACTCGACCACATACGGGTGATGGCGCCTTTTCTGTCGCCGAAGTCCTTCATGACGCCGCAACGGTTAAGAGTTTCGGCGGAGGGGAACATCGTCTCGATGTACATATTGCGCCAGTTCTCGCTCACGTCCTCAAACATTTCGAATTCGGGATCGGTGTACTGCTCGTAAAGCTCGTCGTAAGCAGCCGCTACCGGACTGATCGCGCCGATGTATTCGCTGTTGCGGATAGCCACGTCTTTTTGGCAAAGGTACTTAAGGAAATAATTAGCCGCGTCGACGTTCTTGGCGTACTTGGAGATGACGAAAGCGTCGATATATACGTTGCCGCCTTCCTTGGGAATAACGTACCAAAGATTCTTGTTTCCGCTCTTTTCGTTGCCGTCGTCGTCTTCGTAATCGTTCATGACGTATCCGGCGTCGCACGACCACATGAGCGCTACCTGAACGTTGGACGAATTAGCCGCCATTTCGAATTTGACGTTGTCGACGTCCCAGACCGCTCCGCCGCTGATGGACTGAATTGTGTTTTTCGCGCTCGCGATGGTCGCGTCCGTGGCGTCTTCGAAAATATCCTGGACTTTAGCGTGAAGCGCGTCGCCGCTAAGCGCGTTGAGTTCTTCGCGGGCGTTGTACAAGCACGCCGCCGCGTATGCGTCGCGAACGGAGTCCTTGATGGAGCGCTTGTTGTTGAATTCGTTGCCGAAAAGCGCTTCCCAGCTGTCAATGTGCTTGCCGGTCTTGGAATAGTCGTACATAATGCCGAGCGTGCCGTACATAAAAGGTACGCTGTACTCGAGCGTCGGGTCGAATTCTCTGGACGTTTCTAAATACGCGGGTTTGATAAGTTCTTCGACGTTGACGATATTCTTGTCGACTTTAAGAAGAAGATTCTTCTCGATAAGGTGTTCGATCATATAGTCCGACGGACAAATAAGATCGTAATCGGCTTTGTTTTGCTCTACGGTGCGCTGAATGTCCTCGACCGCCGTGAAGTTGTCGATCTTTACCTTCACGGTCTTGCCGGTCTGTTCCTTGTACCACTCCTCGAATTCGGGGAAGATGTCTTCGTCCATGTACTCGCCGGGGTTGTAGATCTTGAGGATCTCGCCGCGGTTTTGAGAGCACGCGCCGAACGCGAAACACGAGGTAAACACGAATAGTGCGCTGAGAATGAGGCTTGCGAATTTTTTCATTTTTGTTCTCCTTTATTATTGGTGTTGCGAATTTTTCTTCGCTTTGTTGTTTTTGACTACGTTGACTACGATAAGCACGGCGAGTACGGCAACGAAAATTATCGTACTGAGCGCGCGTATATCCGAATTGAGTTTTAGTTTGATTCCCTCGTACACGTACGTCGATATCGTATCGATCGCCTCGCTCCTGCCCACTCTGTTGGCGTTGGCGACTACGAAGTCGTCGAGCGAAAGCGTAAAGGCAAGCGCGAAAGCCGAGATCATACTGCCCAAAAGCTGAGGTATCATTACCGTAATAAGGCTCCGCATGGGTCCCGCGCCGAGATCCATGCTCGCTTCGAGTAAGTTCGGATTGAGCTGCTTGAGCCGCGGCGAAACGGTGAGTATCACGTACGGCGTGGTAATGACCGTGTGCGCTATGATAAGCCAGACCAAACCGAAATCAAACGGCAACGATATCGTATCGCGAAGCGTAAGCATAAGTAGGAAAAAGCCCATTGCCGTTACTATCTCGGCGTTGACTACCGTGATCTGCGACGCGGCGTCGACCGCTTTGCGCTTACGCGAGGTCATATAGTGGATTCCTATTGCGGCGGTCGTTCCCAAAATAGTGGCGAGAAGCGCCGAAACAAGTCCGATGATAAGGGTATTTGCGGTAGCCTTGAGGAGTTTTTCGTCCGAAAGAAGGTTTGTGTACAGCGAAAACGTGAACGAGCCGAAGTCTTCGCCTACGTTACGCGCGCCCGAAAACGAATAAACGACGATGAGCGCGAGCGGCATATAGATAGCGACAAGCACAACTACGAGTATCGCCCACTTGATCACGAGGGAAACAATATTCTTTTTCATACTTTACTGCCTCCCTTGAGCGGTTTCGCCGATCGGCGGGAAATAAGCGAGCCGATAAACATCGTTACGAGTACGATAAGCAGCAGCACGAACGAGAGCGCCGCTCCGTCGCCGTAAGTAATGGGATCGGTAAAGAGTACGGCGATTTTGCTTCCGATTATCGAAGTCGACATGGTGCCGAGCATATCGGTAACCGCGTAAGACGAGAATATCGGCATGAAAACCATGCTTATTCCGCTGATTATTCCCGGAATCGAGAGCGGGAACGTTACGCGCCAGAAAGTCTTGAAGTCGCTCGCGCCCAGGTCGCGCGACGCCTCCAGATAGCTCTTGTCCATATTGGACAAAACCGTGTAGATAGGCAGCAGCATATACGGGAAAAAGTCGTACACCAGTCCTATTACCGACGCAAGCAGTCCTTTGGGGATATCGAGCATCGAGAGAAGATTGTTGAGCGCCAAAATGCGGAGCATGAAGTTCATCCACATCGGAACGACGAACAGCAGCGCGAGGATCGCCCATTTATTAAACGGGGCTTGGGACAGAATATACGCTACGGGATACGCTATAAGCAAGCAAACCGCGGTCGCGAGAAACGCTATGCCGATAGTGCGCAAAAGCGCCGTGCGGTACGCTTCTTCCGAAAAGACGTGTACGAAATTCTCGAAAGAAAACCCGCCGTCTTCGCCGCGAAAAGCGTAGATCATTACGAGAATCAGCGGCACAATGACGAATACGAGCGTCACGGCGAGATACGGAAAAGCGAACGCCGTGGGACGAAAAACTTTATTCTTTTTCATCGTTTTCGCCCTCTGTCGTCGCGGCGGTCACTTCGGATTCGTCGAAGTTTTCGCCTTCGTCGTCGCTTACCTTATCGGCCGTAAGGAAAGTGGAGGCTTCTTCGGTCGTTCCCTCTTCTTCTTCGCTCTCCTCCGTCCTCGGCTCGACCGTGATTTTACTCTTATCTATCCTGATACCTATGCGGTCGTTAAGATCCCACTCGTAAGGGTCGTCGACGTAAAAGTCTTCGTCCGTGTCCGTGTAGACCTGTACCTGATAGTAAGTACCCTTGTACAAACTTTGCGTTACGTTGGCGCCGATCACGCCGTCTTCTTCGTCGTCGGTAAGCTCGACTGCGTCGAAAGGCACTTTGACCGTGACTTTGTCGCCCTTAGCAAAGCCTTCGCCGCCTTCGAACTCAAAGGAGCCGCCGCAGAAATATACGCTGTTTTCGCCGTCGATCTCGCCCTCGAATTCGTTGACGGTACGCATTTTGCGCATTATGTGAATGCTGTTGGGCGTGATATTGAGATAAACCGCGGAGCCGATAGCGAAGTCGGTGGTGTTTTGCACGGTAAACTCGTAATCCGAGGCGAGTACGTTCATTTCGTAATAAGTGCCCTTGAATACCGACGATACCACTTCGCCGACAAACTGTCCCTTGCCGTCCGCGTTAATTTCGATGTCTTCGGGGCGTATCACAAGGTCGACTTTTTCGTTTTTCGCAAATCCCTTGTCCAGGCACTTTATTTCTTTGCCCAAAAAGCTTACCAAAAAGTCCTTGAGCATTACGCCGGAGAGAATATTGCTCTCGCCGATAAAGTCCGCGACAAAAGCGTTTGCGGGTTCGTCATATACTTTTTTGGGCGTGCCTATCTGCTGGATATATCCGTCGTTGATGACTACCACCACGTCGGACATCGTGAGCGCCTCTTCCTGATCGTGCGTTACGTAAATAAAGGTTATGCCGAGTTCGCGGTGCATACGCTTGAGCTCTATCTGCATTTCCTTGCGCATCTTGAGGTCGAGCGCGCCGAGCGGCTCGTCGAGAAGCAAAACTTTGGGTTCGCAAACGAGCGCGCGGGCTATCGCGATACGCTGCTGCTGTCCGCCCGAAAGCGAAGTCACGTTACGGTAGCCGTAGTCTTCGAGATCGACCATCCTGAGCGCGTGATTTACCTTTTCGGCTATCTCCGCCTTGGTAAAATGACGGTAAACGGGCTTGCCGTTCTTCTCGCCGTCTTCTATCTTCTTGAGTTTGAGTCCGTACGCTACGTTGTTGAATACGTTGAGATGCGGAAAAAGCGCGTATTTTTGGAATACTGTGTTTACGGGGCGGCGATAGGGAGGCTTGCCCGTTACGTCTTCGCCCTCGATGTATATCTCGCCCTTGGTCGGCGACTCGAATCCCGCTATCATGCGCAAAAGCGTCGTTTTGCCGCAGCCGGACGGGCCTAAAAGCGTGACGAACTGACCGCGCTTGATGGATAAGTTCATATCGTCGATGACGGTCACTCCGTCTTCGAATACCTTGGTTACGTCCTTGACTTCGATGATCTTATCGAAGCGGCTTTTGTCCTTTTTGCTTTGTCCGTTGGAAGCGGGCGTTTCGTTGAGTTCGGTTAAATCGGCGTTCATGGCAGTTCTCCGTAATTAAAAGTTGGGCGGATTTGAAATCCAGATGATAACGGCTTTTTCGTTGCTTACGTTCTTGATATAATGCGTGGTGGAAGGTCGGAAATAAAACGTTTCGCCCTTTACCGCAATGTGTTCTTTCTTGCCTAAAACTATCTTGATCTTACCTGCTAACACGTAGCCGAATTCTTCGCCGTCGTGCGGAAGATCTTTTTCCGAAAAGGCGTGCGGCTCAAGCTCCATTATGATAGGCTCCATGCTGTTTTTCTGCGCGGTCGGCACTATCCACGTGACCTTGTAGTCGTCCGTTTCCTTGCTGAAATAATCGCCTTGAGTGAAAACTATCTTCTCGTCGTCCTCTTCTTCCTTAAAAAATTCCGGAAGAGTCGTACCCAGCGCCTGCAAAATATCTTTAAGCGTGGCTATCGAGGGAGAAGTAAGTTCGTTTTCGAGCTGCGAAATATACCCTTTGGTAAGTTCGCACCTGTCGGCGAGTTCTTCCTGCGTCAGTTGAT
>CACZPH010000065.1 GCA_902783025.1 uncultured Eubacteriales bacterium
CGCCGACCGACTGAAAGGTATGGTAAGAATTCCGCTACGGCTAACTTTAGCGGCAATGCAGTAGTTTAAGTCCGAAGATTCTTCGCTTCGCTTTAGTCATGACATAAGGATAAAAAGAGAAAGACAAAGAACAGTAAAAAAACCGGCGTTTTGCTACGTCGGTTTTTTCGTTTTGATTATTTTTGATTATTGGAAGGCTATATCGAAGAGAATATCGCGTTCGAGATACGAATAAAGCCAAATCAAGGAAATTTTCGCGGTCGAGATACGAGCAGGTCGAGATTTTCGCACTGTAAGTCTAAATAGAAGAGATTTTCGCCGTCAAGAAACGAGTCAGGCGAGGCAGGCGTGCCCGCGCGACAAAAACAAGGCGGCGAGATACGACTACTAAATCTGAAGACCGTTTCGCCGTGAAGAAGCAAGCAGGTCGAGGAAGACCGAGCCGCTCCGAAGTGCGCGTACTATGCGTACGCAATCGAGGGGCGGCGACGGCTGACAATGAGATGCGACGCTTATTCGCGGCGAAGAAGGACTTTGGAGAGGGATAATAGAGCTGCGGCAACCCCCTTCGCGTAAAAGTCGAATCCGAAGTCGTTGGGATGCAAGCCGTCGGGCGAAAAAGCCTCCGGGATATGGGGAACGAAGTCGTAGCAGTCGACGAAAAAGCAGTTGTGTTTTTCGGCGGCGCGGGAGATTATTTCGCGGGGAACGTCGGGGAATTTGCCGCAAGCGGAAACGTGACTGCCGCAGCGGTAAACGGGCGAGAGCAGATAAATTTCCGCGTCGGGATAGAGCGCGCGAAGGGTGGCGGCGAATTCGGTGTAATCGCGGCTGAAGTCTTCGTACGTTTTGCCGCTCCAGTCGTTGGTGCCGAAGGCTACCGTGATGATATCCGGCTCCGCTCCGCCGTCGAGTTCCGTCTTCATTGCTTTCGCCCCGCCGATAGCCTGATTTATCGTCTCGGCGTTGAATTGCGCCGCGAGGCGGTTAGAATAGCAAAGCGACGGGTATTTGGCGTCGTAGCCGTGCGTAATCGAGTCGCCGAGTATAAGCATACGACAGGATTTGACTACGGGAACGATTTTTGTGCAGTCGGTAAGATCTATAGATCTTAAGGTATAGCCGACCGACCACGGCGAATAAACGGTCACGCGATTAAGCCCATCGGGGAGCGCGAGCGAAAAAGAGTACGTTTCTTGTCTTTCTTCGTCGGCTTCACTACCGAAACGGCCGCACAGCGCGCCGTTGATATACACGTCGAAATAAAAGAATTTCCGCGACGAGCCGTACGTGATGTCGCCGTAGGTAAATTCGAGCGCGCTCGCGTCGGTGTAAAAGTCGTAATTTACGCCTATTGTGGCGCTGCACTTGCGGAAAAAGTCGTCCGAAATGCTTTTCCAGCCTTCGGTACTCTTTTCGCTCATGCGGAAAAAGCGCAAACCCCTCTCGTCTTCGGCGTAACTTAAATATCCGCTCGTAAAACTTCTGACGGTCGCAAAGTCTACTTTCATGCCTTACTCCTCCAGGTCGTAATCGACGGCGACGGAAGTTTCGACTACCGCGTGCATATGCTTCTTTACGACCGAGCAATGGTACTCGTCGCGCTGGTACGCGTCGAGATCGTCGCGGCCGCTAAGCCACACTTGCAAAATAATATCGTACGAGCGGGGCGAGTGCAAAAAGTCCGCGCCCACTTCGATTTTTTCGGCGGAGGGGACCTTGCCTTCCATGCTCTTAAGAACTCTTACCGCCTCTTCGACCGATTCGCCGGGGCGGAGTTTGAAACAAACGATATGCTTTATCATTTTTTGCTCCTTGAGTGGTAATAATAGGTATATTGTAGCACTAAGCGAAAAAATAAACAAGTTTTTTGCGCCGCGCGGAGAAAAAAAACTTTTTGCGGGACTTACTACGCTATTTCGGACAAAATCCGCAAAGCCCTTGACACGCGAAAAATAAAGTGATATAATAGGAACAATAAATCGATAAAACTTTATCGATAAGGAGAAAGCCATGAACGTTTGGCACGACGTCGCGCCCGAAAGAATAAAGTCCGACGACTTCGTTATGATCGTCGAGATCCCCAAGGGCAGCAAATGCAAATACGAGCTCGATAAGGAAACCGGCATCATGAAACTCGACCGGATACTTTATACGTCCACGCATTACCCCGCTAACTACGGGTTTATTCCGCGTACGCTCGCCGACGACGGAGATCCGCTCGACGTGCTTTTGCTGTGCTCGGAAAGTCTGCAGTCGATGACTCTGGTACGCTGCTACCCTATCGGCGTGATAACAATGAGCGACGGCGGCAAAAACGACGAGAAAATAATCGCGATACCCTTCGAAGACCCGATGTATAACACCTATAAGTCGATATTCGAGATACCTTTTCATATCTACGAAGAGATGCAGCATTTCTTTAAGGTGTACAAGGAACTCGAGGGAAAAGAAACCGCGATAAACGAAACGCTCGGTCCGTCCGCGGCTATCAAGATAATTCAAAAAACCATAGACGTATACGCCGAAACGTACAAAGGCGGTAAAAAAATATAACGAAAAAGCGCTCTTGATTTGCTCAAGAGCGCTTGTTTTTTGCGGAAGGGAAGTTTTATTTAAGTTTTTCGGCGAGGGCGGCGACCGAGGCGGCGTTTTGCTCCGTCATGGCGGACTTGATAGTCACTACGTCGTCTATGAAAGTCAAATTTTTGCAACTTGCGAGCAGGTCGCGGACGGTTTTGTTTACCATGGGCGCCCAAGTGCCGTTTTCGATAACGGCGACGGTGCGGTTTTGGAAATTCTTGAGAGATAAGCGGCGGATAAACTCGTACGAGCAGGGAAAAACGGACGCGTCGTAAGTGGTCGCGCAAATAACGAGGTGCGAGTACTCGAAAGCCTTACTTACGGCGTACGAAACGTCGGTATCGTTAAGGCGCATTATTTCGCATTTTACTCCGCTTTCTTTAAGGGTTTTTTCGAGCAAAAGCGCGGCTTTTTCGGTGTTGCCGTACACGGTGTTGTAGGCGATAAACACGCCTTTTTGCTCCGGCTCGTACGACGACCAAAGCGCGTATTTACTCAATACGTATGCGATTTTCTCGCCCGCAAGAGGCTCGCCGTGCAAGGGGCAAACGGTAAGGATTTCGAGCGCGGAAGCCGCCTTGAGAACGGCGCTTACCTGCGCGCCGTACTTGCCTACGATATTGATATAATATCTGCGCGCTTCGCCTACGTCGAAAGCCGTGCCGAAGTAGCCGAAAGCGTCGGCGCAAAAGAGAACTTTGCCGCTCTCGTCGTATGTAAACATGACTTCGGGCCAATGCACCATGGGCGCGAAAACGAAGCGCAAAACGTGCGTGCCTACGCTAAACGTCTGATTAGCGGAAACGACGACTTTTTCGGCGTTTATCTCGCCGTAAAACTGGCTGAGATACGCGAAAGTTTTGGCGTTGCCGACTATCTTTACGCCGGGAAAAGCGGCAAGGACCTTTTTGAACACGACCGAGTGATCGGGCTCGACGTGAGATACGATATAATAGTCGAGTTCGCGACCGTTAAGAGCGGCCTTGACCGTATCTAACCACTCGTCCGTTTCGCTCTCCGCGCCGTCGAACAGCGCAGTCCGCGACGAGAGAATAAGGTATGTGTTAAAGCACATTCCTTGAACGGGGTACTGACCTTCGAATACGCGCATACTCTCGTCGATAACGCGGATAGAAAGGACTTCGGGCGATACTGAACAGGTGGTGATCATGATTTTGCTCCTTATTGGTTTGTCGGCGGCAAAAGCCGCGGGTTGGCTGTTGGTGCGGTCGGTGCCGCAGTGACGCCGCGGCAAAGTGATTTTTTCCCTACGGGAAAGTGATATTCGGCTATGCCGAGTGATATTTGCCGTATGGCAAGTTGTGAACGGGGCGGGCGGCGACGGCTGAAAATGAGATACAAGAAAAGTTAAAACAACGAAATTTTCGCGGGCGAAATACGAATAAAGCCAAATCAAGGAAATTTTCGCGGTCGAGATACGAGCCGGCGTGTGAAGTCCGAGCCGCTCCTAAGTGCGCGTTACTAAAGCGTACGCAATCGAGGGGCGGCGACGGCTGAAAATGAGATACGAGAAAAGTTAAATCGAAGAGATTTTCGCGGATCAGACGCAAGCAGTTATGGCGCGAGGCGAGGGACGAGAGGCGCGGTCGTGGGACGA
>CACZPH010000066.1 GCA_902783025.1 uncultured Eubacteriales bacterium
CGCCGACCGACTGAAAGGTATGGTAAGAATTCCGCTACGGCTAACTTTAGCGGCAATGCAGTAGTTTAAGTCCGAAGATTCTTCGCTACGCTCTGAATGACAATAATAATAAGAGATAATATAAGGAATAATGAAAAAAAACCGGCGTTTTGCTACGTCGGTTTTTCGTTAAAATAAATCGAAGAGATTTTCGCGGGCGAAATACAAGTCAGATTAAAACAACGAAATTTTCGCCGTGAAGAAGCAAGCAGGTCGAGGCAGGCGTGCCCGCGAGATGTGAGCGTACTATGCGTACGCAATCGAGAGGTGGCGACGGCTGAAAATGAGATACGAAGTATATCGGGCGCGAAAAAGCAAAGGCGGCGAGATACGAGCAAAGTTAAATCGGAGAAATTTTCGCCGTCAAGAAACGAGAATAGTTAATTCAACGAAATTTTCGCGGTCGAGATGGGGTGGCAGACAAGGCAAAGGGAGCCGGCACGAAGCGCGCGTACTTTAGCGTACGTAAGCAAGTGCAGACTCCCTTTAACGCTGTATCACACCCCATATCGGGCGCGAAAAAGCAGAGGCGGCGAAATACGAGCGTCAGGCAAGGAAAGAGCCTTCCGTCGAGAGGCGCGTACTAAGCGCACGTAACTCGAAGACGGAAGGCTCTTGACACAGCATCACGCCGTATATCGCCGCCGAAAAATTACTCCCACTCGATGGTCCCGCTCGGCTTCGGCGTCAAATCATACACCACTCTGTTTACTCCCTTGACTTCGGAAGTGATACGGGAGACGATGACTTTGAGAAGGGCGTAAGGGATCTCTTCGACGGTGGCGGACATGGCGTCGCGGGTATTGACGGCGCGGATAATCACGGGGTAAGCGTAAGTGCGCTTGCCGTCGCTTATTCCGGTGGACTTAAAGTCCGGAACGATAGTGAAATATTGCCATACTTTGCCGGCAAGTCCCGCTTTGGCGAATTCTTCGCGAAGTATCGCGTCGGATTCGCGTACGGCCTCGAGCCTGTCGCGCGTGATAGCGCCGAGACATCTTACGCCGAGTCCCGGACCGGGGAACGGCTGACGGTAAACCATATTGTCGGGAAGTCCCAGAACTTTGCCCACTACGCGCACTTCGTCCTTAAACAGAAGTTTGACCGGCTCGACGAGTTCGAACTTAAGGTCTTCGGGCAAGCCGCCTACGTTGTGGTGCGCCTTGACGCCCTTTTCGCTCTCTAAGATATCGGGGTAAATGGTGCCTTGTCCCAAGAACCTGACGTCCTTGAGTTTGCGCGCCTCTTCCTCGAACACGCGGATAAACTCCGCGCCGATTATTTTACGCTTCGTTTCGGGCTCGGCTACGCCTTCGAGTTTGGTCAAAAAGCGCTCTACGCCGTCAACGTATATGAGATTCGCGTTCATCTGATTGCGGAAAACCTCGATTACCTGCTCGGGTTCGCCCTTGCGCAAAAGTCCGTGGTTTACGTGTACGCAAACGAGCCGTTTGCCGATCGCTTTGATAAGAAGCGCCGCGCAAACAGACGAGTCTACGCCGCCCGACAGCGCCAAAAGCACTTTGCCGTCGCCGACCTGCTCGCGGATAAGCTTGATTTGTTCGTCAACGTACTGCTTTGCGAGTTCTTCGGTCTCGATACGCGGCATTTTGTCCGAGCGCTTGGAGCCGAAAAGCAATCCTTCGAAAACGTTTTTCATTTTAGTTTCTCCTTATAAAATTTTTCGTAAGTATTGTAGCACACCGCGCGAAATATTGTCAATCGATTGCGTTTTGTAGGCGGCATTTTTCGCGCTGTTTTTTAAAGGCGGTAAATATCCTTATACTTTTCGTTGAGATAATCGAGGAAGGGTTTGGGCGTGAGCGACTTGCCCGTAATATCCACGATCCATTCTTTGGGCGTGAGGCGGTTAGCCTTGGCGAAAACGTGAGTGCGCATCCACTTGTTGACTGTATCAAAATCGCCGCTCTCGATAAGCGCGTAAAAGTCGAGATCTTTCTTGATCTCATCGAGATACATGGCGTTGTAGGCGTTACCTAACGCGTAGCTCGGGAAGTACCCGAATCCGCCCGACCAATGCACGTCCTGCAACACTCCGTCGCGGTCGCACGTGGGTTCTACGCCTAAGTATTCCTTGTAAAGTCTGTTCCACGTAGCGGGGATCTCGTCGAGAGAAACGGCGCCCGAGCATATCATTTTTTCCATCTCGTAGCGTATAACGATATGCAAGCCGTAAGTTACTTCGTCCGCCTCGGTGCGTATAAGCGACGGGGTTACGACGTTGATCGCCTCGTAAAACTCCTCTTCCGTAACGTCCGGAAACTCTTGTGCGAAGATCTCCCTGAACTTGGGGAAAATGAGTTTTACGTACGCGCGGGACCTGCCGATGACGTTTTCGTAAAAGCGCGAAACCGACTCGTGCATACCGTTGGTGATAGAGTCGTTGATATAGTGATCGTAGTCCTCGTCGGGCTCGTTTTGCATAAATATCGCGTGGCCGCCCTCGTGGATAACCGAGTAAATATTGGACAAAACCATGTCCTCGTAGTAGTGCGTGGTAACGCGCGCGTCGTGGTGCGCTACGTCCGACGTAAACGGATGCTCGGTCGTGGTAAGACAACCGCGCGTGAAATCAAAACCGTTGAGCGAGAGCAGATATTCGGAGAATTGCTGCTGCTTGTAAATAGGCGCCTTGCGCGACAAAAAGTCGGTACGTATCGCGTGTTTTGAATTTTTGATACGGTCAATAAGGTCGATAAGTCCCTCTTTGAGTTCGGCGAAAAATCCGTCGAGGTCGGCTTGCAAGACGTCCTTTTCGCAGTCGTCGAGCAAATTGTCATATAGGGAGGGAAGTTTGTTTTCGCGCTTGTCCACAGCCTTGGCGCTGTACTCGATGACTTTGCCGAGCGACGAACGGAAAAGCGAAAAGTCGGACGCTTCCTTCGCCCTGTGCCAGTCGATGCCCGCGCGTGAAAATACGCGGTTGAGTTGTAAATCGAACTGCGGCGTGAAGTTCTTTGTCTTGAGATATTCTTCGTACTCTTTGTCGATAAGTACTTTGTCGAGTTCGTCAAGTTCGTCGCGGCGCGCGTATAATTCGACGATAAGCGACTTTGCGCGGTCGCTGTTTTTGAGCTTGAAACTCCGGTTTGCGAAATAATCGAGTACGTCGCTCTCGTCTTCCTTCGCCTTGTCCGGGCAAATTGTCTCCAAATCGAAGTACATTACGCCCAAAGCGTGCGAATACGTGCGCTCTTTTTCGAGAATTTTGTAAAAACTTTTGAGTAGTTTTTGGGTTTCGGGTTGCATACTACGCTCCTTTTGACGCTTTTTGACAATTATAGCACAACAGGGCGCAAACGCGCAAGTACTACGCAAAAAAATTCCGCGCAAATTGCCATGTTCTTTTTGCGGCGAAAAAGAAAGTAATTTTGTATCAAATTTGACAAAAATATCGCGCGGGGCATTTACTTTGTTTTCGCTATGGTTTACAATACTTACAGCGAAAGCAAAAAGGAGAAAACAATATGGAATTTGAAGGAAAAGTCGTACTCGTTACCGGCGCGGGCGGGTATATAGGCGGACAGGCGGCGAGAGATTTTGCCGCGGAGGGCGCTATCGTCGCCGTGTGCGATATAAACGAAAGCACTATGCGAAAGACGGTGGACGATATCGTCGCGGCGGGCGGAAAAGCCAAAGCCTACAAAATTAACGTTACGGACTACGACGACGTCGTAAGAGTCGTAAACGATGTCGTAAAGGACTGGGGAAAACTCGATATTTCCGTTCACGTCGCGGGCGGATCGGCGAGAATTTACGGCAGGGGCGTAAAATACCTGCCTATCGTAAAGCAGGATATCGACGTAATAAAGTACGTGGTGGACGTCAACCTTTACGGCGCGATCTATCTCGCCAAGGCCGCCGCTACGCGCATGATAGAGCAAAACACGGGCGGCAGGATCATTTCTTTTTCGTCCATAGTGGGGATCAACGGACTCAAAAACCTCGCCGACTACGCCGCGGCTAAGGCGGGCGCTGTGGGATTCAGCAAGGCTCTTGCCAAAGAACTGGGGCCGTACGGCATTACCGTAAACACCGTAGCGCCCGGAGTCGTTCAGCGCCCGGACAGCACGGCGGGCGACGAATACACTCTCGACACAAATCTACTGCACAAAAAGTGCCTCGCTACCGATATTACGAATATGGTGCTGTATCTTGCTTCGGAAAAAGGCAGGTTCATTACCGGCGAAAATATCGTGATAGACGGCGGCAGAAGCCTGAGTATGAAAGGCAGCGACTGAAAACAACAAACAAAAAACGCTTTGCGCGTAATACGCAAAGCGTTTTTTCAGTATCGTATGATATTGATCCCTCTTTCTTCCAATATACGTTCCGTTTTGAGTATTTCTTCCTTGCTTGGCAACGCGATCCGCTCGAACTTCATTCCCAAAGCGGCGTACTTAGCGCTCGCAAAATCGTGATACGGTAGAATTCTGACTCCCTTGAGATGCCCGAGCGACAGCAAAATGTCTATCGCGTCCGTCGCGGTCGATTCGTTGTAGCCCGGCACGTACGGAATGCGTATTTCGATATTTTTTCCCGCCGAGTCCACGTACCGAAGATTAGAAAGTATAAGCGCGTTAGACCGGCCGGTGCATCTTTCGTGCGTTTTCTCATCGACCGCCTTGATATCCACGAGAAAAGTATCGGTATAAGGCAAAACCTTGTCTATCTCGGATCTGTTTGCAAAAAGAGACGTGTCGAGCGCGCAATTTATGTTTTCGGCTTTGAGAATCGAGAATAATTCCGCGCAAAAATCCGCCTGCATCAACGGTTCGCCGCCCGAAACTGTCACTCCGCCGCCGGTCGCGGCGTAAAAATCCCTGTCTTCGAGCAGTTTTGCCGCCGCTTCTTTCGCGTCCATCCGCATTCCGAAAAGTTTGAGCGCGTTTTGCGGGCAGACGGCGACGCATTTGCCGCATCCGACGCATTTGTCCGGCAAAAAAACGTGCTTGGCTTCCGCCGTTTTGTGCGCGCCGTGCTCGCAAACGAGAGAACAACTACCGCAATTCACGCACTTGCCCGCGTAAAAAGCGAGCTTGGGAGTCGCGGTAAAACTTTCGGGATTGTGACACCACTTACACCTTAGCGGACAACCTTTGAGAAACAGCGTCGTCCGCATACCGTCGCCGTCGTGCATTTCAAAGCGCTTGACGTCAAGTATCGTAGCTTTCATTATTCCATACCCTTTGCCCTTGCGATAAAGTCGTCCTGTACGGTCTTATCGAGGTTTACGAAATACTCGTTCCAACCGCACACCCGGACTTGAAGATCCCGATAATCTTCGGGATGCCGCTGCGCTTCTTCCAAAACGCTCGGATCGAAAACGTTGCCCTGAAACGCCGAGCCGCCGTTTGCGAAGTACACCTTAAGAAGCGCCTTCATCATCTCGATACCCTTGTCGCCCTCGACGGCAGACGGATGAAGCAATACGTCTATCGGAGCGCCGTCGCAAAAGTCCGTGAAATCGACTCCGCATACCGAGCGGATAAAGCCCGTTACGCCGTTTCGCTCCATGCCGTTTTCGGGGCGCAAATTGCGCGTAAGCGGCGTGCCGGCTTTTCTTCCGTCCGCCGACGCTCCCGTACCCACCGCGTATATCCGCGACATATCCACCGAATCGCAACCCATACGATACACTCCGCCGAACTTCGCCGGAGTGCCGACGATGAGCTTTGCCATATAACCGAAAAGATCTTTGGCGATACGGTCGGCTTCTTCGTCCCCGCACCCCCATTTGGGCGCGTCGTTTTGTATGCGCGTTCGCAAACTTTCGGCTCCCCGCCAATCATCTTTGAGTATTTTTCCGAAATTCCGGAGAGATAATTCCTTTTTGTCGTAAACGTATTTTTTGACCGCGAGGATCGAATCGACGGCAGTGCCGACGGCAAAAACCTTGATCGACGCGTTGCGTATCTCCGCTCCGCCTGCGAACATATCCGTTCCCGTCTTGACGCAATGTGAAAAAGTGGAAGAATACAACGGCGTCGCGTAAATGAGCGCGGACTTTTCGTATAATTCTTCGATGGCTTTTTTCGTAAAATCAACGAACGCGGCGAGATGACGTTTTACGATCTCCATAAATTCGTCGAAAGTTTCGGGTTCGGGATTTGTGCGGTCGCCGAACAGTTCGCCCGTCATGGCGTCGTAACCGCCGTGGATCGCGAACTCGACTCCCTTGGCAAGGTTTATCCAGGATCCGCAGATCCTTGCGTCCTCTCTTCCCTGAATTACGGGCTCGTAGCAGCCTATCGGAATATAATCGCGGGATAAGTCGCGACCTATTCCTATCTTTTCGTACGCGCGCATTATCTGTTCGTCGCTGATAAACACTATACTGCTTACCTTGTTTCTTATCGCCCTGAAAAGCATATCGTATAACTTTTCCGGCGTATCGGAAGTACAGCAAACGTGAATTTTGGGATTGGTTATATTCATTTCGCAATACGTTTCGACGAACAAATACGTCATATCCGAAACGCGCGTGCGTCCGTTTTCGTCCGATCCGCCTATGCAAAGCGGCTGATTAGCGTATCTCTTGGCGGAATAAATCTTGGCGAGATAAAACCCGAATAACTCCTTGGCGCTTTCTCGGGTAAGCGTGCCGTCGTCGAGCGCCTTTTTGTAGAAAGGATAGTAAAGCTCGTCGATATTGCCGAGCGAGCGCGCTCTTTCGACGCCTATCTCGACGATTTCGAGGAATAAAAGCGAGAGTTCCATCGCTTCGTAAAGCGTCGCGGGCGGGCTTTGTTTGAGATTTTTTATACACTCGACGAAATCGTCGACGCCTTTTTCCTTGCCTGCCTCAATAAGCCGATCCATATACCCGAAGATCGCTTCGTAGCACATTTTCAGCGCGCGGAAAAAATCTTCGCGCTCGGCGGTAAGTTCATTTTTCGAGCGCAACGCCGCTTCGCTTTCCGCGGCGCGATCGAGCAAGCCTTTCAGCCCCAGTTTCATCAGCGAACGCCAGTCCGGACAAATATGCCCGTAATCGAGCGACGGGATCGAAATGCCCATTTTACGCGACTGCTCTCTTTTTTCGCTCAGCCGCGGGAACAGTTCTTTGACTTTTTTGCCCATACGCGCCGCAAAAATGCGTTCGTACGCGAAAGAAGACACGAATTGCCCGTCGTAATTGCATCCTAAGTTGAGTTTTGACGAAAAAGGCGTGTTTGGATTGATATCTATCTGCGAACGCTCCAGCACGATAGCGAGAGTGCGCGCCCTTTGCATAGCGGTTGATTCGCCGTCATAGGCGTCAAGTGCGCGACCGACGGCCTTCGCGACCTCGTCGGGAGAGTCGCCGCGCCCCCAACGCGCCAGCCTGTAATCGTCCAAAAGTGATTTTTCGTCCCGAGCATAATTTCTCGTCGTCATTTTGTTTACCTCGCTTGACATTTATTTGGGTTGATTTTATAATAATCGTATGGAAGGACTTTTCGAAAGATTCGATATTACCCGTATCGTGAACTGCTATAAGTTTAAGGCTACCAAGGGCGGCGCGGTCTGTCTGCCGCGTAAGTACCACGCTTTCGTGTATTTCCTCAGCGGCGCGAACGATTACCGCTACGGGGACAAAACGCTGCACACGAAAAAGGATTCGTTTCTGTACTTGCCTAAAGGCGTGCCGTATTCGATCGAAAGGTTCAGCGAAAGCGAAATGATCGTAATAGACTTCGAAACGGTCCAGTCGGATATTTTCGCGCCCTTTTCGACTACCGTCACGGATAACGAAATCAGGAATTGTTTCTCCAAATCGGTCACCCTCTTCCGCCGCGACGAGTCTTACGCCGACGCCGCCGTAAAAAGTTTCGTGTATCTCGTAATTTACCTGCTGAGAAAAAACGATCTGTCGTCCTTTTACAAACCCGCGTCGTCGTATCTTATCATAAAGCCTGCCGTCGAATATATCAAAGAGCATTTTACCGAAGACGGAATTACCATCGACGCGCTTGCCGCGCTATGTAAAATAAGCACGAGATATTTTACGAAAATGTTCGCCTTCCATCTGAAACAATCGGCAAAACAGTTTATCCTATCCTTGCGCATAGAACTTGCTTGCAAATTGCTTTGCTTAAAAGCGTATTCGGTATCGGACGTCGCGCTTAGCTGCGGGTTTTCGAACATCTACTACTTTTCGCGCCTGTTTAAGGAAAAAACCGGCGTTTCGCCCATAAACTACAAAAGGTCCGCGGACAAAACCTGAGTGATCCTGCAAGAATATTATATTACGTCCGCTACGCCGTTGTAAATGCATAATAGAGAATTATTTATACTTTTCGGCACAAAAAAACGCTTTGCGCGCAATACGCAAAGCGTTTTTTCAAATCAGTTCTTTTCCCTGAAGAAACCTTATTTCAATTAATTATATCTACTACATTGTACTTTTCCCATTTTAGAGCAAAATCGCTTGCCGTTTCAACCATCCATTTTTCCTTTTCATAGCCAACATAGCCGCTACAAACATATTGACGAAAATTGTTCCAATTCATTCCCTTTTCTTTTAAAGCAGTTTTTACATAAGCCACTGTTCTTTTCTCGACCGAAAGACTATAAAAAGAACATATTCTATCCATAAATGCCGCCATTGCAAATGCTTGACGAGCGTGAAAATAGTCTTTTAATTTGTCTTTTGGTAAAATAATTATTCGTGCATCAAAAGCGAATGCTTCCGTTTGAAAGACTTTTAGTTTTTTTGATATGTATTGAGAGAACATTGCTGAAACATAGCCGGATATTATGGGTAAAATTTTTTCCATACGATTCGCATAGCCTTTATTATTCTGAATAAAATCCTTGTTCACCAAAAAAGATATTTCATCTTTAAACGAATATGTGAATTCCACAAAAGCACAGTACTTTTTAATATTTTCTAAAACACGTCTCATTGCCAAATGGAAATCAGGTAAAAACGGTTTTTTATTATCCTTAAATCTCGACGTTAAGCCTTTGCCGTCAAGTCTAATAATTAAACATTCGTCTTCTTTAATTTGAGGAATGTTCGTGCTAATTTCATACTGTTGAAGTTTTTCATAAGTACTCTTCGCATAGCCGTAACTATAAGGAGGTATTATCAATTTGTTATTCGTATTTTTATCCTCCACGCCAGATATTTCTTGACTATAATTTGTTCCAATTAATATTTTTTCATCTTTGATAACCATAAAAATTTCCTCTTTTATTTTATCAAACCTAAATAATCAAGCATTTTATATGCCGCTTCTTTCTTTGCCTCTTTTACCTTTTTACCTTTACCTTCCGTATATCTACCATTCAGACTGCAACGAACCGTAAACTCATGAGAGTTGTCATCAAACACTATATCATTTACAGTTTTGTAGATAGGTTTAGAATTATCATCCTTTTGACAATACTCCTGCAACATATTGATAGCATTTTCAAATGAAATTTCCACACCGGCAAAAGACGATTCGATATCTTCCAATTGCATATATGCTATTTCCGCCGCTTTGATTTCAGCTTCTTTTCTATTGTTGCCGCTTCCTTCTCCTTTAACGTTTTGTTCCCTGATATAACAGGTAGAAACAAACCCGTCGTATGTTTGATAAGTATTATATATAGGTCTATCGTAACCATATTTAGCACACCATTCTTGGACTAAGTTTTTATAGCTAATCTTGATTTTCCCATCATATTCGTCTAATTCATTATTAATTTCTAATAAAGGAATAACTACTTTCTTCGTTTTATTTAAGTCTCTATCGACATCGAGATAAATCGCTCCAACAATACTCTCAAATAAATCTTCTAATACTGAAATGCTGTTATCTATTCCTTGTCTTTCATCGCCTATACTCATTCTTAAAAATTGATGCAATCCGAGTTTTCTCATTTTTTTTGCTAAAAAACTTTTATTTACCATAAAACTTCTTATGGACGAGAAATCTCCCTCATTCAAGCAACTATATAAACCAGACCTATTTTTATCGGTATATCTATCTAGTAAATTATCTACAACCAGTAATGATAATACGGAATCGCCTACAAATTCCATTACTTCATTGCTTTGCTCTTCGGGATGCTCATAATGATAGGACGATCTTGTAAATGCTTGCGATAGCAATTGTTCATCTTTAAAATGATACCCGATTGTTTGCTCAATTGTTGCCAATGCTTCTTTTTTTAACATAAATGCTCCTTTAGGGAAAAGAAAAAATCCCTTGCTTTATTTTGCAAAGGATATAAAAACAGCCCACAAAACAAGAGACTCCTCCCATGGTGAGCAAACAATACGTAAATTAGATTTTATATATTTGGTTTATTACAAATGCTATTTATTTCTAAAAAGAAAGTGTATTAAACAAAATACATATAACGTAAGTTATGTATCCTTTGCAAAAACATTTTACCAGATTTTGTAATATAAGTAAAGTATTTTAATGCGGTTTTTATTATTTTATAAATTAAGCCTATATCTTTTAGATAATAGAAAAATCCCCGACCGAAACGGCCGGGGATTCTTTATCCTGCAACGGGATCAGTTCTTTTTCTTGAAGAGACCTTTGATCTTGTCGGTCACCTTAGCGACCTTGTCTTCCAGGGATCTGGGGTTCTTGATGTTTGCCTGAGCGGCAGCGAGGCGTGCGATGGGCACACGGAACGGCGAGCAGGAAACGTAAGTAAGTCCGATATCGTGGCAGAATTCTACGGTAACGGGATCGCCGCCGTGTTCGCCGCAGATACCGAGTTTGATGTCGGGGCGAACGGACTTGCCGAGCTCGATAGCCATTTTCATAAGTTTGCCTACGCCTTTCTGGTCAACGGACTTGAAGGGATCTTGTTCGTAGATCTTCTTGTCATAATACTGACCGAGGAACTTGCCCGCGTCGTCGCGCGAGAAACCGAAGGTCATCTGCGTAAGATCGTTGGTACCGAAGGAGAAGAATTCAGCCTCCTTGGCGATCTCGTCGGCGGTAAGAGCCGCGCGCGGGATCTCGATCATGGTACCTACTTTGTAGTGCATTTCGGAACCTGCCGCCTTGATGCATTCGTCGGCGGTCTTGACTACGATATCCTTAACGTACTTGAGTTCCTTTACTTCGCCTACGAGCGGGATCATGATCTCGGGAACGATGTCCCAGTAAGGATGCTCGCTCTTTACCTTAAGAGCCGCGCCGATAACCGCCTTGGTCTGCATAACAGCGATTTCGGGATAGGTTACCGCAAGACGGCATCCGCGATGTCCCATCATCGGGTTGAACTCGTGAAGTCCGGCGATGATCTGGTTGAGCTTCTCAACCGACATATTCATATCCTTGGCAAGAGCCGCGATGTCTTCGGGATCGGTCGGAACGAATTCGTGAAGCGGCGGATCGAGGAATCTGATGGTAACGGGGTTGCCTTCGAGCGCTTCGTAAAGCTTCTCGAAGTCGCCTTGCTGCATCGGAAGAAGTTTTGCAAGAGCCTTTTC